>QMSR01000223.1 GCA_003649695.1 Thermoplasmata archaeon | reverse complement strand
CCTGCTGAGAGAGAAATAGATTTATTAACGGTTGGTTTCAGGCATTGCGCAAAGCTTCAACTTCATCGATCTTCTTGGGAATCGGTTTGCCTAAAACACGATGTCCGTCTTCGGTTACCAGCACATCATCTTCAATGCGCACACCGCCAAAATCCAAAAATTCTTCTACTTTATTGTAATTAATAAAGTCATAAAAACGGCCTTCTTTTTTCCACAACTGAATAAGCTGCGGAATAAAATAAATGCCGGGTTCCACCGTGAGCACAAATCCCGGTTGCAGCGCTTTTGCCAAACGCAAATAAGCTAACCCGAATTGGTCGCTGCGTTGGATGGTCTCATCGTATCCTACGTAGTCTTCGCCCAAATCTTCCATGTCGTGCACATCCAGCCCCATCATGTGTCCCAAACCATGCGGGAAAAACAGAGCGTGAGCTCCCTGTGTAACCGCATCTACGCTACTGCCTTTCATCAGACCCAAATCTTTCAGTCCGTCCGTAATTACATGAGCCGCTTTCAAATGGATGTCGCGATAGCGGATGCCCGGCCGGATGCTCTCAATAGCAGTCATCTGAGCGTTTAAAACGATTTCATAAATGGCTTTTTGCCGATCGGTATATTTTTTACCTACCGGAAAAGTGCGTGTAATGTCACCGGCGTAACGTTCGGCCGATTCGCCACCGCAGTCGTTAACGACCAAACGGCCTTCTTCCATGCGATTTAGTTGGGAAACATTGTGCAGGGTTTCACCGTGAACGGAAAAGATTAGAGGAAAGGAAAGCCGGCCGTTATGCTTTAGAGCGATGCCTTGCAACTCACCGGCGACTTCATATTCGAACAGGCCCGGTTTGACCAACTTCATAGCCTGTGTATGGATTTCGTAGGTGATTTCCAGGGCCTTTTCGATTTCAGCAATCTCTTCGGGCGCCTTTACAGAGCGCTGAGCCACAACGGCTTTAATAAAAGGAACCGAGGCGTATAGTTTAATATGATCCGGTGAAATTCCCAATAATTTACGTAGCTTTAAAATGTTGGCCGGACGATAGGGAGGCAAAAAGTGGATTTTGCGACCGGCTGCCAGAGCTTTGTTTAAATAAATGGTCAAATCTTTGAAAGCCTTTGTCTGCGAAACGGCAACTTTTTCGGCCAGCTCTTTTACCGTCGGTTGCGGTCCCATCCAGACGATGTCGTCCATGTCAAAGTCATCTCCGAAAATAATTTCCCGGTCTTCGTCCAGATCGATGATAGCCGCAAAGCCCGGTAAGTCGATGCCCCAATAGTACAAAAACGTGCTGTCCTGCCGAAAAGGGTACGTGTTGGCCGGATAGTTCATAGGGGTTTCTTCATTGCCCAAAAAAAGCAAAATACCATGATCGATTTTGGATTTTAATTGAGTTCTTCGGTTTTGATAAATATCAGCGGGAAACATAAGCTATTCTCCTAACTAAAATTGTTTTCTTTAAGTTAGAATAAATATTTATTGGGTGCAAACCATTTGCTAAAAAACCACAACGGATTGTTGTTTGTTGTATATCCATCTCACCCAAAAAACATATTGAAAAAATTTAGATAATAAAATTTGAAAAATAAACGCGATTTGCTTATCTTAAGAATCTTTGAAAAATTGGATATTATTATTGCGGAACATATTGTTTCTAAAACGGTAAATCATGTATGGAGATGCGTCCTAATAGGTTCCGATACCTTTAAGGCTAAGGGTAAATTATTAGATAGATAATCGTACTTGAGGGCCTGTTGGATTACTTTGAAAATTTTTTGATTATTTGGACGGATTATTTAAAGTACAGAGCGCAGTTGCGTAATTTTGATCTGGAAAGCATTGAGACAATATTGCATATTCCTCGGAACGATACTTTGACAATAAAACACGTCGAATGGTTGTGGTTGGTAAACACGGCAAACGTTTGGTTTTAATTCCGTATGAACAAAAGAAAAATACGATAACGCCGATTAGATTCATGCAACAACCAGACAACAAATAAACTTCCGCCTAAAAACGGGGAGGTTTAAATATGAATAAACTTAGAATGAATTATTTTGAAAAAGAGGACGTATTACATTTAATTATTTCCGATGATGAAGAGGCCGGGAGTATTGAATTAAGTCCGAACATCACGGCAGAATTAAATGAAAGTGGCGGATTGATTGGCATAGAAATCCTTGAAGCAAGTAATTTTATTAAGGATTCGATTTTGGAAACGGTACAAGCGAAGATGTTAAATTTGGCCGAAGCATCTGATAACAGGGTAAAGAAGAGCTCGTAATAATTATAATTTGTTTTGTTTTTTTGAAATTTGATTTTTTGGAATCACAGATTTAAATAGAATATAAACGGAGAGGTGCGAGAGTGGTCGAATCGTCATCCCGACCAGTCGGGAGAAATCGAGTGTACCGCCTACGAATTAAGCTAAAGTTGTAATTTTAAGAGTAAAAAATTCAGCAAACTTTGATTTGCTGTAAATGGATCTTTGAAACTATTTCGCAAAATTAAATAAGTTGGAGAGGTGCGAGAGTGGTCGAATCGGCACGACTGGAAATCGTGTGTACCCTTGTGGTACCGTGGGTTCGAATCCCACCCTCTCCGCTTTTTATTCTTAAATAAATTAGTTTTGTTTGAAGAGATGCGAGAGTGGCCGAATCGTCATCCCGACCAGTCGGGAGAAAT
>QMSR01000222.1 GCA_003649695.1 Thermoplasmata archaeon | reverse complement strand
GGCATCGGACAGCAGGTCCTCAAGTTCCTCGTAAGATTTATCGGGATGGACAATTTTGACCAGTTCCACCTTATCAAACTGGTGAAGGCGCATCAGTCCGCGGGTTTCGGCGCCATAACTTCCTGCCTCCCGGCGGAAACAGGCGGTGTAGGCGCAGTAGTATTTGGGCAGGTCATCCTCTGCCAGAATTTCGCCCCGGTGAAGATTCGTCAGCGGAACCTCTGCGGTGGGAATTAGAAAATAATCCTCCCTGTCAAGGTGATACATATCGTCCTCAAGTTTGGGCAGTTGCGCGGTGCCGACCATAGAGTCGCGGTTGACCAGATACGGCGGGGCGACCTCGGTGTATTTGCCGTCTTTGGTGTGAAGGTCAATCATAAAGTTGATAAGCGCTCTCACAAGCCGGGCGCCCCTGCCCACAAACAGCGGGAAAAACGACCCTGTGATTTTCGCCGACCGCTGGAAATCAAAAAGATGGAGTTTCTCGTTCAGTTGCAGGTGGTCTCGGGGTTGGAAGTCAAATTTTGGCAGTTCGCCCTCGGTTCGCACAATCTGATTGTCCGCCTCGCTTTCGCCCTCTGGAACCGACTCGTGCGGGATATTTGGCACGGTCAGAAGGAGGGCGTCCAGTTGGCGCTGGACATCGGACAGTTTCGCCTCAACCGATTTGACCTCATCCGAAATTTTTTTCGCCTCGGCACGCAGCGAAGAGACATCCCCGCCCTTTTTGGCTAATTTGCCGATTTCTGCAGAGATTTCGTTGAGTTTGCGGCGAAGTTCGTCCCTTTCGGCGACATAGATTTTTCTTACACGATATAAATCAACTATTCTATCAACATTATCCTGCTCTTTTTTTAGTGCGCACGCCCTTTTAACTATATCCGGATTCTCCACTATAAATTTCAGGTCAAGCATAGTCCCGCCTTTCTTCTACTTTTTGATTTTTACCATATATTCCGGAACCAATACTCTCATCGCTATTTCTCGTGAATTTGTGGGATATATATACACATAATGATGCCCTTCTGGGGTTTTTATCGTTATTTCCCGCCCTTTTCCGGGGATTATATCCTTATTGTTGCTGAAATACGATACGCTTGAGGGTTCGGTCTCAAACGAATATGTGATGGGTTTGCCGTCGTCAATCCTTACGGCGACGGAATAGTGCTGTTTCCCTTTCATCGTTTTGTCATACAGCAGGCGGGTCATCACTTTGACCGTCCCCCTGCCGATTATCTCAAACATCACAGGATGCGATTTTGTGGATTTGTAGTATCCATATTCCGTTTCTCTTACGACTAATACCATCCCGCCGGCGTGCTTTTGAGGAACATAGGAGTAATATTTTATCTTTTTCTTCGCATTTATGCGCACAAATATCAAATCCGAGGATTTTATCGTCAATTTATGCTTCCCATCGGGGATTTTTATCTGCATAACATAGGCTTTGGTTATATTATTGTATTTTGAATGCTTGGCTTTTTTGGATTTTTTCTCATCTATCTTGATTTCTTTGATTTTGTCCCCGTCAAGATATATTTTCACCTTGGGCTTTGTGCCTGCTATTGTGCGGATATAGATTTTCCCCTCACGGACGCCGTCAATCTCAAAGGAAAGTTTTTTGTCGCATTTCCAGTAACGATATTTTTTCCCCGAGATTTCAAAGTAAAGCGGCTTGTGCTTGCCAGTCGGCGGAAAAACTTTAGCCCACGCCGCCACCGCAAAAACAAGTATTGCAACGATAAAAATTTTTCTGCTCCTCATAGTCTCCCCCTTGCCATTTTATTCAAATTCTTCAAAATTTGCCGGTTGTCAAGGGCAAATGCCGGATGTATTATTCTCTTGACCGGAAAACGAATTTCCCTTTTTTACACAGGTATGGGTGCGCAGGGCGAAAAAAAGTTTGAATTGATGGGTATCCCGCCCGAAAAGTTGGGGCGCCAGTTTGAACAAATCGGCGAGCGGAAATTTAGGGCGAAACAACTGATGAAATGGATTTACGCCCACGGAAATTTTGATTTTTTCACGATGACTGACATCCCGATGTCGCTTCGGCAGTATCTTGCGGAGAACGCATCAATCACACTTCCGGAGATTGCCGAGGTCGCCGGGTCATCGGATGGGAGCACAAAATTTTTGTTCAAACTTGAAGATGGTGCCTATGTAGAGTCGGTCTATATCCCTGACAAAGAGCGCGGGCGCCACACAGTTTGTCTTTCCTCACAGGTGGGGTGCAGGTTCGGATGTGTTTTCTGCGCCACGGGAAAGATGGGATTTGTCCGCAACCTGACATCAACCGAAATTGTCGGGCAACTCTACCTCGTCCGTGAACATATCCGGGTCGGCGGAAACGACCTGACCAATGTGGTGTTTATGGGTATGGGCGAACCGCTGGACAATCTTGACGCAGTCCTTGACGCAATCCGTGTTATGGTCGCCGATGTGGGATTCGGTCTGGGACACAGGAAAATTTTGGTTTCCACCGTGGGAATCCCCGAGGGAATCAAAAAAATTATGGAGACCGATGTCCGCCCCAAACTGGCGATTTCCCTCAACGCCCCCGATGACGAACTTCGCTCAAAACTTATGCCCATAAACAAAAAGTATCCCATCCGCACGCTGATGGAACTGGTGCCCGAATACGCAAAGTATTCCCGGCGGTGGGTGACATTTGAATATGTGCT
>QMSR01000221.1 GCA_003649695.1 Thermoplasmata archaeon | reverse complement strand
TTCCTAAGGGCCGCCGCGTCCCCGGGCGGGACCTGGGGGACCGGCCAGGCCCTGGTCGTGAGGAAGGCCATCCCGGGGAGGGAGACCAGCAGGTCCACCCTCCCTCCCCTGTGGAAGGAGAAGAGGTACTCCCCACCCTCGGTGCGGAACACCTTCCTGAGCCTCCCGCCCAGGAGGGAGCTGCCCAGCTCCGAGGCGAGGGCCTTCACCTCGAGGCCGTAGAGGGGTCGGACCGCCAACTCAGCTGCTGTATGAGAGGTAGTACATAAAGAGGCCTTCCGCGAGCCCCGCCAGGAGGGCCGCGGCGGGGGACCCTCCCCACCACCACAGGAGCATGGTGCAGTAGACTATGGCTAGGGGGATGGGGGAAAGCTTAGCCCTCCTGGAGGTCAGGACCGAGGCCAGGGCGTGGGCCCCGGCCAGGGAGACCGTCAGGGCCAGGGGGTAGAGCAGGGCCTCCAGCGCCGAGACGTTCATGGTGCTCCCGATGGAGAGGATGAGGGAGATCCCGGCCGCCTGCCCTATGCCAACGGTGACCTCTGAGCCCGATCCGTACCTCCTGGAGACGATGGCCATGCCCGTGACGGAGATCAGGGGGTAGAGGAGGGCTGTGAAGAGGATTCCCAGGTCC
This sequence comes from Thermoplasmata archaeon, assembly GCA_003649695.1. GTDB lineage: Archaea > Thermoplasmatota > Thermoplasmata > Thermoplasmatales > B87-G9 > B87-G9. The sequence continues at coordinate 2,059 of QMSR01000221.1, read as the reverse complement.
AGGTACTTGAGATTGTGGGAGGTGAAGAAGATGAGGATCCCCGTCACGGCCCCTACAAGGGCCGAGAGGAGGAGTGGCCTTAGGAGCCTTGAGCTCTCCTCCTCCCCGAGGTCCCTGATGGAGTGCATCCAGAGGGCGGCCGTGGCCCCGATGACCGCCGAGCCAGCGATGGAGGGGTTATAGACCACCGCCCGCCACCTCCCTGAAGGCCCCCAAGACCTCCTCCTCGGGTGCGTCGGTCCTGAAGGCATCTGGACCAAAGGGGCTCCTCTCGGCCCTGAAGCCCCTCTCCCTGAGGGCGTCCAGGAGCTTGGAGATGGGGGGAGGGGAGGTCCCGAGCTCGGAGGCGAGCCTCCTGACCTCGAAGCACCTCCCCTCGAAGTTCTCCCTCCTGAGGGCCTCCAGGAGCCTCCCCAGCTCCCTCCCCCTGGGGAACCATGGCATGACGCGGACCGAGGAGATGACCTCCGGGTCCTGGAGGGGAGGCTTCCAGAGGGGCCCGTAGTCCCCGACGTAGCCCAGGAACCGGAGAACGGAGTCCGCCTCGGACCTCCTCTTCCTTACCCTGAAGAAGGCCCTGTAGTAGTGCATGTGGTGGACGGCGAGGAGAGGTCTCACAGCTATGTCCAGCCTCGCGGCCATCCTCACCACGTAGCCCAGGAAGACCCTGAGACCCAGCTCGTGCGGGCAGTGGCCCCTGCCCACGCTCGCCAGGTACCTCCTCCTGGCGGTCCTGGGGTGCTTGCCGGAGAGCACGGAGAGGTCCGTGGTCGTGACCCCGAGGAGGCCGTTGTGCCTGACCGACATGAGGGCGGAGTCCAGGTAGGGGACGGCGTCCCCGAAGGGGTCCAGATCTACGTAGTCGAAGTTCATCTCCGCCATCACGGCCTGGCACCTCCTGCAGTGCACGGTGCCCTCTAGGCCGTTGATGGCCAGGTTCTCCTCGATGACGGAGCAGGAGGTCTTCCTGACCTCGGAGAAGTGGAGCTCCGGCTCCAGCCCGCTTTCCAGCCCTATCCTGATGCCCCTCACCCCCGAGCCGGCCAGGGCGTCCAGCACCTCCATTCCCTCCCTGCCGGCGGCAGCCAGGAATGCGACCGTCAGGTCCCTGTTCAGGGCCGCATCGGGGTTGTAGAAGACGAGCATCGAGGACGAAGGGACTCCCTCCACTGGGGAGGCGTAGAAGACCGCCAGGCCCTCTCGGTGGAGGGTCAGCATCTCACTCGGTTCCCAGGATGCTGAGGACCCTGTAGGGGATGATGTTCCTGTTCAGGGGCGTGATCTCTATGATGCGGACGTCGGTCCTCCTCCTGATGTCCTGGAGGATGGCCTCCCTGGACTTCTTCGGCATGGTGAGGATCACGGGCTTCCCCGAGTCCAGGGCCCTGAGGACCGCCTTCTCGAACTTCTCCGAGAAGAGTTCCATCTTCCCCAGTTCGTCTATGATGATGATGTCCGCCTCCTCTATCGCCCTCTCCACCGCCTTGAGGCCCACGCTCTCGAACCTCTCCACGTCCACCTTGTAGTTCTTGACCCTGTACCTGGTGTCGAAGTCCACGTGGGCGAAGACGACCTCCTCGCCCGTCATGATGTCCCTGACCTTGAAGCCGACCCTCCTCCCGTCCTCCCTCACCTCCTCGGTGTAGAAGCCCCCTAGCTTGTACCTGTCCTTCAGGAGCTCTATTATCCTCTTAACCGCCGTGGTCTTGCCGACGCCGGGCACCCCGGAGAGACCCACGTGGACCATGAAGACCGAAGGTTATACCGTAGCTCCTACTTCAATTTTTTAACTGCCTCCCAATTTTTGCCCAAGATGCGGATTTTCAACACCCTCACCGGGAGGGAGGAGGAGTTCTCCCCCCTGAGGCCCCCGCTCGTCACCATGTACGTCTGCGGCCCGACGGTCTACGACCTCCCGCACATGGGCCATGCCAGGGTGGCGGTATTCTTCGACGTCGTCAGGAGGTGGCTCACCAGGAGGGGCTTCTCGGTCCGCATGGTGATGAACGTGACCGACGTGGAGGACAAGATCATCAACAGGGCCAGGGAGCTGGGCGTC
>QMSR01000220.1 GCA_003649695.1 Thermoplasmata archaeon | reverse complement strand
TAAAATATATAGAGATATACATCAAGGGCATCACTAGCATAAATAAGTCTGTAATAACTGCTTTTATTTGAGTGAAAGTTGGAGCATTTAGAGTAAAGTTAGTCTTTGTAGATTCTGTATCTTCAACTACTTTTTTGACAATTTTACCTTTTTTTACATCTCTCCATCTTGACATATTGTGTATCCTTTGTTTTAATAAATATCATTTTAGCTAAGATTTAGTAAAAGGTCTATTTATCATAAAATTATAAATCCATTTTCTATTTTAATTTTACCCAACAACTCATACTCAAAAACCTTAGCACTATATTTTGATACTGCTTCATCATAAGTAGGGTTAGTTTTACAATATTCTAAAAACTCATCTTTAATACCATCTGTTAAAACACTACTAAAATCTGCTATAAACTCATCAATATCATAAATTGCTTTAGCAGTACCATCTTTTAAAAGTTTGTTTGTCCCATCACTTTCTCCAATTCTATGAGGCAATACAAATATCGGCTTGCCCATTTTTAAAGCATATTCAACACTTCTCATAGTACCTGACTTTATATCCGCATAAGCTACAATTAGAACATCACCTAAAGCAACCACTATCTCATTTCTAAGCGGAAAATTCCAGCGATTAGATGGAACTCCTACTTTAAATTGACTAATTACTAATCCTTCTTTTTCTATCTCTTCTATCATGTTTTTATTTATCGCTGGATACCTTTTGTCCAATCCTGTACCTGCTACCATGATAGTATTATGTAGTCCAGAACTTTGATGAGCAATAGTGTCAATACCCATTGCGCCGCCACTTACTATACATATCCCAACTTGAGATAATTTACTTGAAATTTTGTGTATCAAGCCACGAGAATATTGGTCTGGTGACCTGCTTCCAACAATAGATATTTTTGGTTTTTGTAGTAAGTTGAGATTTCCTATATAAAAAAGCTCATCTGGATACTTTTTCATATTGTTTAGTTCTTTTATTTTAGAGTTAATTTGTTTTATCATACTACTGTCCTTGATATTTTTATTTATCATAGCATTAAAAATTTATTTTTTTGAATTGTATGTCAATTTGACATATTTTTAGTATCCATACAGTTTAAAATATCCAAAGTCTTTTTTACATCATATATAGCACTATGGTATTTATTGGTATCAAAATCAATATTATAATACTCACAAACTTCTATTAGTTTTGGCGGTTTGATATTTCCTTTGATGTTCAAGGCTTTGACGATATGCTTATTTTCTTTCATTGTACAAAAGTGATTTTCAAAATAGATTAAATCACCCAAATATCTAAGTTCAAAAGTAATATTGTGAGCTACTAATGTATCTGAGTATTCGCAAAACTCTATAAAGTCATTGTCAAGTTCAAAGTATTTAGCATAATCCTCGTCACCTCTTAACTTCGCAATTTTTTCAGGTGTTAATTTATGTATTTCTAATGCTCTATAATTTACATCATATTTCGAATAGTAGTATCGATGAAAAGTATCTATCACTTCATATTTTCCTTCTCTAAGAGCAACTTTTATTGCTCCCACTTCTATAACATCATGATTGTTGTGAGTGTTTGTTTCAAAGTCTAGTACAATCATACAAATGTCTTACTATGAAAAGTTTCATTAAGTTGGAAATATTTCTTATCACAAGCTAAAGATGGGATATTGATATAGTTATTTGATTGTTGTCCATAATGAAAATGTCCCTCAATTATGATATCTATATCTTTAGGATACAAAGATATTCTATTTGTTGCAAAGCTATTGAAGTCTTGACACTCATTGCAAATATCTTTTTCTAAAAGCCAATTATCTATCTTTTTTGATAGCCAAAACCTTATATCTATAAAGTTTAAGAAGTTTAGAAAAAGACTATTTCGTATGATTGTTGTGTAGATATTGTATCCAGTAGGGGTATATATGTCTCCATGAGAGATGGCTACTTGTTTATCTTGATAGGTACAAATTAAAGGTTGATTTTGTCTTGGTACAACTTGAATGTCTGGAAATAATATTTGAATATTGAAATCATGATTTCCTTCAAGATATACAATGTCTATTTTTTTTGAGAGTTGATTTAGTAGTTCTATTATTTTTAGATTTTTGATTTTATAGAATCTTATCTCATTTGATAAAAAATCAAACATATCTCCCATTAAAAAAAGTTGAGTGGTTACTATTTTGCCAGATAAAAGTTGCAAAAGTAGCTTGCCCAACTCTGGACGGTTAGAATTAAAATGTGCATCAGCAACAAAAATACTATCTTCATTAATATTCAACACTTTAAAGAATCCTAAGGAACATAAGCTATTTTTGAGATACCGCAATTTGCTTCAAATCCACACATTAGATTTGCATTTACTACTGCTTGTGAAGATGCTCCACGAAGAAGATTATCTATTGAAGTATTTATAAATAAAGCATTATCTTTTTGCTCTACATAAATATCACAAAAGTTTGTTCCACTTGTATCTTTTATATTTACAGGAATTTGACGAACTCTTACAAACTCATCATTTTCATAAAACTCTTCTAATACTTTCTTAGCATCACAAATATCTTCTAAAGTCACAAAAATACTAACAACCATACCACGAGTAACAGGTATCAAACTTGGCACGAAGTTTATATTTGCTTTTATATCAGTAAGTTCAAAAACTTTCTCATCTATTTCTGGAGAATGTCTATG
>QMSR01000219.1 GCA_003649695.1 Thermoplasmata archaeon | reverse complement strand
CTCGGGCTCCTGAAGGAAGCTCTGGAAAGCGTTCCCCCGAAGCGCCTGGCACTGGCGAGCGCCACCTTGCCGTCTCCCTTACACAGTATTTTCCCGACAGAAGAGAAGATTCGGGCGGAAGAGGAGTTCTGGAACCGAAGGCGTTACCGACTTGTGTTGCGCGACACTACGATAACAGAAGGGCTCTCTGAGGCTGTAGAGGCAGCCCGATCTGGGAAAGCGGTCCTGCTGATCGTGAACACGGTCCTCAAAGCTCAAAGCCTGTATCGGTTTCTCCGGAAGAGGCAAGGAATTCCTCCGGAGAGGCTCAAACTGCTTCACTCTCGTTTCATTTTCCGGGATCGAATGGCGAAGGAAAAAGAGGCCGAGCCCAAGCCCGGAACCCTCTTGATCGCAACCCAGGTGGTGGAGGTTAGCCTGGACATCTCCTATGATCTTCTTTTTACAGAGATTGCGCCGCTGGATGCTCTGGTTCAGCGTATGGGACGGGTGAACCGGGATGGAACACGCCCTCCCGTTCCGCTGTTAATTCACACCGCTTGGGATAAGGGATCGGCCGCGGTTTATGAACAGGAACTGCTGGAACAGAGTCTGGGCCTATTGGAGTGGCTGTCGGTTTCTCCCACTGATGGTGAGCTTGTGGAAGTCACGGATTCGCTTTATCGGGAGATAATGCCCCGAGAATCTTACCGGAAGGAGCTTGAGCTGGGACGTGAAAGATTGCAGGAGCTTCGGGATATTTTAGGCTGTTACACCTTGGACCTTAGTGACGAGAAGTTACGGGCTTATTTCACGACTCGGAGGCGTGGCGGGATTTCCATAGATGTGCTTCCCAAGTCTCTGCTTGCCGAAGCGGAGCGCCTGGTCGAAGCGAGAGAAAGATGGAAACTCCCTGAACTTTTGGTCCCGGTTCCGGCTTACTGGGTCTCCCGCTATTGGGACCACTGGTTCTGGCCCTGCACCGATCTGGGCGTGTATGTTACGGAGTTAGAGTACAACCCGGAAATAGGAATTCAGCCTCCGGCGGAAGAGGAGCCAGACCCTTTTGAGTTCGTTTAGGAGAGGAGAAAGGTGGGAAACGTTGCGCTTCACCGCATCAACGCCACGGTCTTTTATGCTTACCAGATCTGCAAACGGGAAGCGTGGCTTTATTTCCACCGACTAAACCCACCCCAGGAGCATCCGCTCCTGGATCTGGGCCGTTTGGTCCATGAGACCACATACCGCCGGTTGCGGAAGGAGATCTTTGTGGACCAGCTTCTCAAAATTGACCTCTTTCAGGGAGAGCTGGTGGCCGAGGTAAAGCGTTCCTCCAAACACAGGGAGAGCGCACGCCTTCAGCTGCTCTTTTACCTCTATTATCTCAAGCGGGAGAAGGGGCTCACGCTGAAAGGAGTGCTCCTCTTCCCCGAAGAGAGAAAAACCGAGCGCGTGGAGCTCACATCAGAGTTGGAAACCCGTGTAGAGACCATGTTGCAAGAGATGGCCTCGGCTTTAAACACCGACAAGCCCCCGCCGCCGGTGAAAATCCCTTACTGCCGCTCCTGTTCTTTTCAGGAAATCTGTTGGGGGTGACGGTGAAACGAGCCATTTATATCTTCAGTAACGGGCAGCTAAAACGAGAAGGCAATACTCTTGTTCTCCTGACTGATGAGAAGAAAAAGGTCATTCCGGTGGAGGTGGTAGAAGAGATCCGGGTGTTCTCGGAGCTGACCCTGAACAAGCGCCTTTTGGGATTCCTCACCCAGAAGCGGATTCCTCTCCACTTCTTCAACCACTATGGCTACTACATCGGGACCTACTACCCCAGGGAGTACATGAATTCCGGGTTGATCGTCCTTCGGCAGGCGGAGCATTTTCTGCGACATGAGTGGCGGATGGAGCTGGCGCGGGCCTTCGTTTATGGGGCTATTGCCAACATGCTTTTTGTGCTCCGGACTTATGCCTCGCGGGGAAAGGATGTGAGGGATCAGATCCAGGGGGTTGAGGAACAACTTGGGAAGCTTTCTGAGGCGCGTTCTCCGGCGGAACTGATGGCCATCGAAGGGCATGCGCGGGACATCTATTACGGTGCTTTTGATATCATCACCGGGAACCCAGATTTTTTATTTGAAACCCGGACTCGTCGGCCGCCAGCAAATAGGATGAATGCGCTCATCTCCTTTGGGAACACTTTGCTTTACGTGACGGCGCTTTCTGAGATCTACCATACTCATCTGGATCCACGTATTGGCTATTTGCACGAAACCAACGAACGGAGTTTCACTCTGAATCTAGATCTCGCGGAAGTTTTCAAGCCACTTTTGGTGGATCGGGTGATTTTCGCATTGATCAACCGTAGGGAGCTTGGGCTAGAGGATTTTCGGGAGGAGCTGGACGGGATTTATTTGCGGGAGCGGGGGATGCGGCGGTTTATTGAGGCGTATGAGAAGCGGCTTGCGGAGACGGTCATGCACAAGGGGTTGGGGCGGAAGGTTTCGTATCGTCGTTTGATTCGGTTGGAGTGTTACAAGTTGTATCGTCATTTTCTTCATGAGGAGCCGTACCTCCCTTACGTGAGGACGCGGTGATGTTTGTGATTTTGGTGTATGATGCGGGGGAGCGGCGGGTTCAGAAGTTTCACCGGATCTGTCGGCGGTATCTCACCTGGGTACAGCTTTCGGTGTTCGAAGGGGAGCTAACCGGAGCACAATTGGAGCG
>QMSR01000218.1 GCA_003649695.1 Thermoplasmata archaeon | reverse complement strand
GGGAAGAAAGACAATAGATTACTACCATTATAGCCTTCCCTGCCCCGATTGTCAACCTGCAAGTTGGCTTATCCGTGAAAATTTCATAGAAAATCTCGTTTCCAAGCCGTATTCGACCGAAAGAAGCCGTAGAGTTGATCTTTTGTTGATTTTGGCTGATTTTCTTGAGGGAGCCTGCTATGGCAGCAATTAATACCAAAAAAATCCCCTCAGAGATCACTAAATTTTCTCATTGGATTTTGTGGAAATCTGTATCCAAAGGCAATGGGAAAACCACAAAAGTGCCCTATTCAGTTGCCGGGGGCAAAGCAAAAACTGATGATCCTGCGACCTGGAGCAGTTATCAGAATACGTTAAGTCGTTATAAAGCCGGAGGATTTTCAGGGATCGGCTACGTCTTCTCACAGGATGATCCTTTTTGTGGAATAGACCTTGATCACTGCCGAAGCCCTGAAACCGGTGGAATCGAAACTTGGGCACTGGAAATCATAAAAAATTTCAACAGCTATACCGAGATCAGCCCATCTGGAACTGGAATTCATATAATCTGTAAAGGCCAGTTACCGGAGGGCGGCAGGAAAAAAGGCAATATTGAAATTTATGATCGAGGTCGCTATTTCACGGTTAGTGGCAATCATTTTGATGGAACGCCACAGGATATAAGACCCGCTCAAAAGGCCATAGACGCTCTCCTGGCAAGCCGTTTCAAAAAAGAAATAGAAACACAAGTGAAAAAGTTTTGCTCTTCACCAGGGGCGTCTCTGGACGCCATAGAGCTTATCCAAAAGGCAATCAGTGCCGAGAACGGCCACAAATTTGACCTGCTTTATCAGGGCCGGTGGCAAGAGGTTGGCTATCTTTCTCGATCTGAAGCCGATTTGGCCTTTTGCAACCTGCTCGGCTTTTGGACTGGACGAGATTCCGGGAGAATGGATGCAATTTTTCGTCAGTCCGGATTGATGCGGCCGAAGTGGGACGAAAAACATTATGGCGATGGCGATACCTATGGACAGAGAACTATTGCGAAGGCTATTTCAAATTGCCAGGAAACATATTCAGGGAAAACGCCTGATGATGATTACTTTTACGATGGCTGTTCTGATACCGACGAAACCGTTTCTGGTTTCACTGAAACCGGCATGGGAGTAGGGAATAACGCCGAAAAAGTAGTCAAAGTAGTCAAAGTAGTCAACGGTAGTCAAGAGCGCAAAAAAGTAGTCAACGGTGGTCAAAGTAGTCAAAGTAGTCAAAGGGAAAAGCCGAAATCGGTTTACAATTTAGCTGCACAAATAAAAGAATGGATAGCAATTTCAACAGGTTATTTCACTGTGGATCAGCTTGACAGAGAGTTTGGGTTAACCACAAGAGCGCAAAAGAAAAACCGGACAAAAATCCTGTGTGTATTAAAAAACAAAAATTTAATAAGTAGTGACCGCAGAATCCGGGGACGATACCGTATCCTGGATCACAATGTGGAGTGGATTGATCCCGAGAGGCAGGAAACAGAGCCCTTTCCTCTAAAACTTCCATTCGACCTTCACAAGAAAGTATCGGTCTTTCCGAAATCAATAATCGTTATTGCCGGAAGTACCAATGCAGGCAAGACCGCGCTCATTTTAAATACGCTCCGCCTGAACATGAGTCAGCCGTACGACAGGGTTTATCTCATGTCTGAAATGGGAGGAGCCGAGTACAGGGACCGGATATTGAAGTTTGGAGATGACCCTATCTTGTGGAAAGACAGAGTAAAAGCTGCGAGTAAGTCTTATGGATTTGATGGTATAGTTAAGCACTACAATCCGAACGGCCTGACCTGCATTGATTACCTGGAAGAGGTCGAGGGCGAATACTTCAAAATGGCAAGCAATATACGAGACATATACGATTCTTTAAACCAGGGGGTTGCAGTAATCGCAATACAGAAAAAAGAAACGTCTAAATTTGCACGAGGCGGCGAGGCTACGGCGGAGAAGGCGAGACTTTATTTATCAGTAGATTACCTATGCACATGCCCGGGAAGTATCGCCTGCGCTCTAAAAATTGTAAAAGCCAAGCAGTCAATCGACGAAAATATGCAAAACAAAGAACTGCACTTTAAGATATTTCAGGGTTCAAAGATAACTCCATTGAGTGACTGGCAATTATCGAGCCAGGTGGACCGGGCGAAGTGCACAAAGGAATATGAGGGATCATCTATATGGCTGTAATTGTCAACTAATTGCCACTTATGGCGAAAACTATTATATTAACCTTAACTAACTGAGAGGTGAAACAATGAAAAACTTACAAGGCAAGCTAAGCGCACAAGGCCGGCAATTTCAGCCGCGCAAAAGCGAACGTATTACTTACCAACAGCCGCAACGCAAAAACGGTAGAATTGAGTATATTCAGCCAAGAAAAGGGAGCAGGTAAAATGAATAATGGAAATTACCTTGAAAAGCTGAAACAAAGCCATCCGGTTTTTAATGATCTGAACCTGGATAAAAACCAGCAGGAGCGTTTAAAATCGTTATTAAGTTACTCGCATGGGGCCATTAGTTCACTGAGAAACAGGCTATCAGAACTGAGCCAGGATGCTATCCACAATGAACAGTTCAAGAAAGAAAAACTAAACGAAGTCAAGGCTGAGCTGCAGTCAACACTTGACCGTGAGTTCAGTGTTTTCAAAACCAAGACTGCTTTAGCGCAGCAGGAACTACAAGCCGCG
>QMSR01000217.1 GCA_003649695.1 Thermoplasmata archaeon | reverse complement strand
CCATCTTCATGATGCCTCAGCTGGGGGTGCTCGCTGAGGTCGAGAACGAATCTGCCAAGAAGGCCGCGACCGACGTGTTCGTCAAGGACTGTATGATCAGGCTTGGCACCTCTGTTTCAGCTGTCGGCAAGGGTAAGGAAGGTGGCAAGTGCATGTCGGTTAAGGTGACGATGCCCGATGGCCACACGGAGAGCTTCGATGTGGCTTTCGGTGAGATACGGAAGGTGGATCTGCCCGTAGGGCAGGTTGCAGACGTGGAAGTGCACCCGGCTGGTAGCTTCGACGTGGGCGCCGGAAAGGGAAAGGTGCTCAAGAGGAAGCTGAGCGGGGGTGTAGTGGGGCTGGTCTTCGACGCTCGAGGCAGGCGGCCCTTCGAGTTGCCCCAGGATCCCTCCGAGAGGATCCGCAAACTAGGCGAGTGGGCACTCGCGATGGGTGTCTATCCGAAAGACCCCCGCACCCTAGCTGGCTAAGCGTGGGGGCGTCTGGGTCGGTCTAGTCTTCCGCCGAGCAGGAGGATCGAGCTGTGGCACATGCTTATACACCAGGTCTCAGAGTGACGGCCTGGACGAAGATCGTAAAGGAGAGGCGTCTTCCCCTTGCCGGGGAAGTCGTGGTGAAGAAGGGCGACCGTGTAAAGGCCGAACAGGTGGTCGCCAGGACTGAGTTGCCTGGCAACGTACAGCCGGTCAAGGCGGCCAGTATCCTAGGTCAGCACCAGCAAGACCTCCTGGAGTACATGCTCAAGAAGGAAGGCGATCCGGTCAAGAAGGGTGAGATCATCGCGACCGCAAAGAGCTTCTTCGGACTTTTCAAGAGCCACTGCTATTCACCGTGCGACGGTACCATCGAGAGCATATCGACGGTCACTGGGCAGGTGATCATACGGGAGCCGCCTATTCCGGTGGAAGTGGATGCCTATATCGACGGGGTTGTGACCGAGGTGCTGCCGGAACAAGGAGTTGTGGTTGAAACCCAGGGTGCGTTCATTCAGGGTATCTTTGGGATTGGCGGAGAAACCTTCGGCGAACTGAAGATGGTGTGTTCCTCACCTGAGGAACCACTGGAGATGAAGCACCTCGAGGGAGATGTTGCAGGTAAGGTCCTAGTCGGTGGCAGCCTGGTAACCGAGCCGGTGTTGCGCAAGGCAGTAGATCTTGGTGTGAAAGCGATCGTCGTGGGTGGGCTGGATGCGGTCGACCTGCAGAAGTTCCTAGGCTACGACCTGGGCGTTGCCATAACGGGAAGTGAGCAGTTGGGCACAACGCTGGTCGTCACTGAAGGGTTTGGGCGCATGAACATGGCCGAGCGAACCTTTGCCCTGTTGCAGCGCTTCGAGGGGCGAAAGTGCTCTGTGAACGGTGCTACGCAAATCCGCGCTGGCGTGATGAGGCCCGAGATTGTGGTGCCCATGGATGAAAAGCCGGAGGGTGTCTCCACGGAAACCGCTTTCGACATGAGCCAGGGCCTCAAGGTGGGGAGCCCCGTTCGGGTCATCCGCGCTCCCTACTTTGGGTGCTTGGGTGTCGTGACCGAGCTGCCGCCCGAACTCCAGCAGGTGGAGTCGGAGGCCAAGGTGCGCGTGCTGAAGGTGAAGTTCCGTGACGGTCGCGAGGCCGTTGTTCCAAGAGCCAATGTGGAGATGCTAGAAGAGTAGATCCCGCTACATGATCAGCTCCTTCTGAATGCCCCGGTTGTACGTGCAACCGGGGCATTTCTTGCATCGGTTCCTTCCGCCCGCGGATCGCACCGCCTGGCTGAGTTTGGCCACTTGGAGTGCTCCAGTGGATGCCTGTGGCCGCGGTTGCGGCCTTGCGGCAGGGATCGCTAACAGGGGAAGACTGTCTCCATTGGTGAAGTACTGAGAGGCCGATATTTCGTGCGGGGAGGATCACTTGGCACAAACAGGCAACTTCGTTCACACCGCCGGCCCAGTAGGATGAGTCGGTCCCGAGCGCGCCACGGGGGGGCCTTGCATTTCGGTCCCAATGTGGTCAACCGGCTAGGAGTGCTAGAGATGCCAATCAGGGGCACAGTGAAGTGGTTCAGCAATGCCCACGGCTGGGGTTTCATCCGCCGTGAGGGCGCCTCGGACGTGTTCCTGCATCACAGTCGCATTCTCGGCAAGGGCTTCAAGGTCCTCCGCCGGGGTGATCCCGTTGTCTTCACGGTGAAGAGAGGCAGGAAAGGGCCATACGCCGTAGAGGTGAAACTGGCGGCTTCTGATACTGCTCAGCGGAGGGCGTCTCGCCAAGGGAGAAGATAGCCCGTGGCCTTCGGGATGCCGCCTTTCTGCTGTTCAGACACCGTGGTGTAGAGGCCCGGCTGCAGAGTCGATATTTCGTTTGGACAGCGGATTGCTCCGCAGCTTGCTCTGCTTGATCTCCTGGAAGGAGGTTCCAAGGTGATTTCCAGAGCCTTGCGTATTGCCAGTGTATCCACGGCCGCAGTTCTCGCCGTGTTGGCAGCCGTCTTGAGTGGCTGCGGCGAAGAGAGCTCGGTGGAGCCCAGTACTGCCAGCAAGTCGTGCCTCATACAATACCTGGCGCTTTCACAGTGCACGGCGCAGCCGGGTGATACGATTACGGTGACCGCCCGGGTAGTCCGGCCCGACGATCCACAGCAAGGAATAAGCGGCGCCCTTGTCGAGTTCGGTGAGTCGGGTCATATTGCCCATGGACATTTCGTTGCAGACGCGGTGCTCACCGACTCCTATGGTCT
>QMSR01000216.1 GCA_003649695.1 Thermoplasmata archaeon | reverse complement strand
GCCTTCTTCAGGGCGGCCTCGTCCACCAGCTTACCCCTGCCGACGTTCACCAGCAGGGCACCCTTCTTCATCATGGAGATCTCCCTCTCGCCCAGGATACCCTCGGTCTCAGGGGTCAACGGTAGGGCCAGGACCAGCACGTCAGACTGGGCCAGTATGTAGTCCAGGGACTCCGGTCCTCCGACGAAGTCCGCATCCCCCCTGGGCCCCCTGGAGGGGTCCCTCTTCATGGCCAATACCCTCATGCCCATGCACTTGGCCATCCTGGCCAGCTCCCTCCCTATGTGGCCGTACCCGAGGATCCCCAAAGTCTTACCCTCGAGCTCCTCCTCCAGGGAGTCCTCGACGAAGTGGACCCATCCACCTCCCTTCAGTATGGCATCGTGTTCGACGATCCTGCGGAGGTGGGCGAGGATGAGGCCGAGGGCCAGCTCCGCAACCGCCCTCGCGTTGGTACCCTTGCCCGTGGTGAGGATGACCCCCCTTTCCCTGAAGAGGTCCAGGGGGAGGTGGTCCACGCCCGCCCCTACGAAGTGCACGACCCTGAGCCTCCTCGCCCTCTCGAGGTGCTCCCTCTTGACCAGGCCGACGATGGCAAATTCCGCATCCTCCAGCACCCTCCCGATTTCCCCCCTGTCCTGCGGCACAAGGAGCTCGATGGGCACCTCTAGGGCGGAGCTGAAGATGCCCCTCTCCCACTCGGTCATCGGCCAGCCTACGGCAACCTTAATCATGTCTATACCTCCACAGCGTCAATAGACCTTGTAGGTTCAAAATTGAATGGGAAACCATGGACGGGATCAGGCTGCCCCACGCAATCACGGATGCCCCCATAACCAGGCCCACCGCGAAGATGACCGGCAGCAGGGGCTTGGGCATCGTGCTCATGTGGAGGAGGGAGAAGACGACGGAGCTCACAATGAGCGCCCAAAGGTTTCCCAGCAACCCGATGAGGGGGATCAGCAGGAAGGCCCTGAAGACCAGCTCCTCGCCGAGTGGGGCGAACAGCAGCAGGGTCAAGGCCAGCAGGGGAAGCGGACGCGTCGGGAGCGGGAGGGTGGACTCCACCCCCCCTCGGGCAGCGAGGTACTCGCTGAGGAGGACCAGCAGGAGGGATGGGGTCGAAACCAGCAGTATCCTCAAAGGGAGGTTATCACAGGGTTTGAGCATGGAGGAATATTCGGATCCGAGGGCCAAAGCGAGGGCGAAGACCGCCATGGAGGCGGAGCCGAGGGAGGCCGCCAGCAGCATTCTGCGCGTCAGCACCAGGGTCAGGGTCGAGACGATGAAGGTCAGGGAAAGCGAGGCCGCGGCCACTAGTAGGGCAATGTTGCCGAGGAACATTTTATCTCCTGTATACAGTCCCCAGGTACACCCTGTTCCCCTTAGTTAAGATCCTCCTAGTCGTATCGGTGAGCCTGAGCTTCAAGGCCTCTGCCAAGGGGAACCAGGATACGTCGGCCGCGTCGGAGCCCGGCCTCGGCGATCCTCCCCTAACCTCGCACTCGAACGTTATGAGAACGTAGTGGTACCTAACCCTCCCCTCGACGTACTGCTGCACGGCTACGACGTCCGTGGGCTCCACCGAGAGACCCGTCTCCTCCCGGACCTCCCTCTTCACGGCGTCGGCCAGGTCTTCGCCCAGCTCAAGGAGGCCGCCCGGCAGGGCCCAACAGCCCTTCCCCGGCTCGGCCCCCCTTTTCACCAGGAGGACCGTATCACCCTGTCTTATGAGGGCTGAGACCCCAACCCTGGGGGCCTCGGGGTACTCCCTCCTCATACCACATGCAAAGGGCGGGCCCAATTTAAGTCCTAAAAACGAGAATCCTCTCGTCCCCTGATGACGAGTAAACGACGTCCATTTCCCGGAGTGCCGCATCCTCCCAGTTTGGCGGAAGTTGCGCGGGCACCGTTCCGGTGACCTGGACGAACCATATCATTCTCGAGGAGAATATGATCGTGGAATTGGGTGGACCTTTTCCCGCCACCAGGTACTCTACGCCCGGGTATGCGCTGCAATTCGAGATCCTAAGCGCGATCTGAAAGTAGTGATCGTCTGAAATTACCCTTTTACCAAAATCACAGGCATAAAATACGGCAGCCAGGTCCTGCTCGGAAACATATTCCACCCTCCCCAGGTTCGAGGTCTTGAGGGCCATTCCCGATAACGGGGCCGAGAGGAGGGCTGCGGCGAGCGCCAGAGCGGCCACCTTCTTGTTCCCCCTGACGGGGCAAAAGACCAGCGCCAAAAGGAGGAGGGGTATTCCCCTGTTAAAGGATATGGAGAGCGCCGGGGGGCCGGAGAGGAGGCCGTAAGTGAGGAGGGTTAGGGCCGGGACCAGCAGGAAGCCCCCCTTCCTGCACTTTCCGGTGGTAAGCAGGGGTAAGGCCAGGACGATGGGGGCGCCCGGCAGGAGAGCAAGGGCACCTCCCGGGAGGCGATCCCCGGCCCAGGAGACGGCGAGGGCGAGGGGGATGGAGGAGATGAGGAAGACCGTTCTCGGGGAGAGCCTCGGGCCCCTACCCTCCAAGAGTATGAATGCGCTGGACAGGAGTATTGCCAGGGAAGGAAGGAGGAAGAAGTTGGGGAGCACCCCGGCCCAGTACAGCCTGACTCCCTCCAGGATGTAATAGGTGCCACCCCCTACAATGGGCACCAATGGGAGGAATTCAACCTTTTTGGGCTGCTCCCACTCGGGGATTTTCCTTTTCAGGCGGTCTAG
>QMSR01000215.1 GCA_003649695.1 Thermoplasmata archaeon | reverse complement strand
CTGGAGGCCACCGAGGTGCTGCTGGAGGATCTGAAATCGCGGGCTACGAGGATCCTCATGCTACCCGGGATGCAGAGGATCCAGGGTCCGGACTTCGAGGCCCTGGTATCGGGAAGAAGGGTAGTCCTGTGGAGGCTATAGAGGGGGGACCCGCCCCGGGACCCTGGCGAAGAGCCTCACATCCTCCACCCTATCGGCGTCCAGCAGGAACTTCAGGAACCTCTCTATCCCCAGTCCCGCACCGGCGCTGGGCCTTAGGAGGCCCGACCTAGCCAGCTCCAGGAAGGGGCCGACCACCTCCCGGGCCACGCCATTCAGCCTCTCCTCGATCCTCCAAGGCCTCCACTCCCTCTCTCCTCCCGAGAGGGCCTCACCGTGGCCCCTGGGCCAGATGAGGTCGTAGTTCCTGAAGTGCCCGGGGGGCTCCTCAAGGTCGTAGAACTCCCTGGGTATATCCGTGACCCAAAAGGGCTCGTCCATGGCCCTGCTGGCCTCCTCCTCCCAGACCTCCCCGAACTCTGCCCTCACCTCCTCCAGCGTCATCCTCTCGAAGGGCCTCTTGGGGACCTCCGGCCACGCCCCGAGCCTGCCGAGGGCCTCGGAGGCCATCCTCCTGACCCCCTCCACGGCCCTGGCTACCATCTCCTCCACGAGGGCCATGATGTCGTCCATCTTTGCCCCCGCTACCTCGAAGTCCAGCTGGACGAACTCGAGGAGGTGTCTGCCAGTGGCGGCCCTCTCCGCAGATTCCAGCCTGACGTTGGGGCTGAAGGCGAAGACCTTATCCAGGCCCTGACCCACAGCGGCCAGCTTGTGGAGGATCATGCTCTGCGTGAGGAAGAGCCTTCCTCCCGCATACTCGAAGCTCACCGGCCTGGGGGAGGACGCCGAATCGGGCCAGAGGGGATCGGTGGCGGGCGCGACGACCACGGGCATGATCTCCAAAAAGCCCCTGGAAACGAGGAACCCCCTGAGCGAGCCCACCAGGGCAGTCTGGACCTCCAGAACCTCCCTCCAGCCCATGAATCAAAAATCCTACAATTCCGTCTTAAAAATCGTCCTGAAATTTTGGGATTTCTTTCAATATTAATTTAAATCTAATTAGTTTTGTTGTATTTTGTACGGCGATTACTCATTTAGGTGGACAACTATTGAGGGGTCTTCCTTAATCGTCTCGAAGGCGACGGAGGTGAGGGTCTTTTCCACGCCCGGTATATTCCTGATCTTATCCAGGACCAGGTTGCTGAGGTGGGACATGTTCCTGGTTCTGGCCTTCACAATTATGTCGTACTCTCCCGTGACGATGTGGACTTCCTGAACGCCCTTGAGGGAGGCTATTCTCCTCGCGATCGCCCGCTGGTCGCCCTTCCCGACCGAAACCAGGATGATAGCCAAGGTTCCCAATCCTAGGGTACTCGGCTCCAGCACGGCCCTGAAGCCCTTGAGGATTCCCGCACTCCTGAGTTTCTTTATCCTGGAGTGGAGGGTGGAGGTGGGGATGCCCAGCTCCTTGGCTATGGCCCTGAGGGGCCTGGAGGAGTCCCTTTCTAGCTCCCCTAGGATCCTCAGGTCCAGCTCGTCCACGGCGGTGAATGAACAAAGAAATTGAAAGAGTTAACGATCTTAACTTCGTGCTATACATTGTATTCACTACGGGACAATGCAATCTTCGATGTGACTACTGCGGTGGGAGCTTCGACCCGGGGGTGGTTCCCTGGGGGGTCAAGTACCCCCTAGAGGCCCTGGTCTCCCTCATCTCCGAAGACCCGGATCCCGTGGTGGCCTTTTACGGAGGGGAACCGCTGCTTAATGCCCGTTTCATCAGGGAAGTCATGGATTCCGTCGAGGCCAGGTTCGTGATCCAGACCAACGGGCTCCTGGTCAGACAGCTAGAACCCGAGTACTGGAGGAGGTTCGATGCTGTACTGCTGTCCATAGACGGCAGAAAGGAGGTGAACGACAGGCACAGGGGCAAGGGCGTCCACGATGCGGTCTTGGCGGCCGCCGGGTGGCTTCGGGAGGTGGGCTATAAAGGCGATCTCATAGCGAGGATGACGGTCACGGAGGACACGGACGTCTACGAGGACGTGAGGTACCTCCTGAACCTGGGCCTCTTCGACCACGTCCACTGGCAGCTCGATGCAGTCTGGAGTGACCGCTGGAGGGACTTCGAGGGCTGGGCCAGGGGGAGCTACGAGCCCGGGATCACAGCCCTCGCGGACCTTTGGCTCCGTGAGATGGAGGGAGGTAGGATCCTGGGCATCGTCCCCTTCCTGGGCGTCCTAAGGGTGGACCTCACGGGCGTTCCAAACGAATCCCCTCCCTGCGGCGCCGGCCGGAGCGCCGTTGCGATAAGCACGGACGGGAGGATCCTGGCCTGTCCCATTGCAGTATACTCCGAGTGGGCCGTGATGGGGGACGTCCGGGAGGGGATCGGGGAGGGGCCTAGGATAGGGGAGCCCTGTGTCTCCTGCCCCTACTTCCGCTACTGCGGCGGTAGGTGTCTCTTCGCCTACTTCGAGAGGTACTGGGGGGAGATGGGCTTCGAGCTTCTCTGCGAGCTCACGAAGCACCTCATAGACGAGGTTAGATCGAGGCTCCCGAGGATCCTCGAGCTCATAGAACTGGGAATCGTCCGGAGGGAAGCCCTCATCTACCCGAAGTTCAACAATACGACGGAGATCATCCCGTAATCACAGGGATAACCCCAGGAGCGAGGATCCCCG
>QMSR01000214.1 GCA_003649695.1 Thermoplasmata archaeon | reverse complement strand
CGGAGATATCATAAAGGGATATAAAAAGAGATCGTCTTCCGCTATTACGGGAACGTCGGCTGGAAATTCTTCATAGTTGCTTAGTTTCATAAAATTGTATTCCTTTTTTTACGCTTATAAATCCGTCTGGTTTGTAACGTTCATATCTGAATCTTCTTCGTTAACCGAGTTTCGCGAGACGACGCTTCTTGTGTCCGGCAGTAAAAATCCATACCAACTCTGCGTCCCGTCACCCTCAAACCAAGCCCTGTACCAAGGAGAGTTCGCTCTCTGGATCTCATCCCAACGTATCCAAGGCTGAGGCTTGATGTTTCTATAGTACTCCGCGCTCTTTGGTTTATCGATTCTCTCGTAGAGATCGGCGATGGTCTCGTTAAGAGCCGCTTCGGCCATATGCAGATTTGTAAGCATCGTGTCTATTACGTGAAAGTACATGGAGTTTGGATAGTCGCGTTTAAACTTCTCCGCGTCTTTAATGGACTCGTTTATCAAAGCCTGATCTCGTCTAGGATTAGGCAGAGCCATATATTTGGATTTTATCTTCATAAAGTCCGCAAACTCTTTTTCATTTGGATTTGCGTATCTTTTCATATACTCGTTTAAGAAATGCTCGCTTAGGAGGTACTCTTCATAGTGCATATGCGCGATGGCTAAAATCATGGTCGCTTCGGGCAGTAGTGGCGAACCGATGTGCTCCCCCTGTAGCGAGCTATAGTAGTCGTCCGCTTTTTCCAAGTTTGCGTCGGAGATGGATTCTATGATTTTTGAGTACCAGTAAACGGCTGGTTTATTATACTCGTCTAACTCCTTGGAACATCCGCCAAAAAATATAAGCGCGATTAAGGTTAAAAGAATTATTTTGATTTTCATACGGTGCGTTTCCTAGTTTTAAATAAGTTCTTATTCTATCCAAAAGATATATAACGGTGATTAAACTAGGTACGTTTTATACTTTTAGCGTTATAATAGACGAAATTTATACAAAAGGTTTTTGATGAAATTTGAAGTAAGCGTACCTCTTTTAGGGTTTGATGATTTAAAAAGCGTAGAGTTAAACAAAATAGACGACGTATTTATGAAGATGCAATCTCTCAACGACAAACACGTATCTTTTACTCTTATCAACCCTTTTATACTCAGAGATTACGATTTTGAAGTTCCCGACGCGACAAAAGATCTGCTTGGCGTTACCGACGAATCAAACTTGCTGGTTCTAAACATCGTACTTATTCAAACGCCCATAGAGGACTCCATAGTAAACTTCATAGGACCCCTAGTTTTTAACACCGATACGAACAGGGTCGCTCAAATCATTTTACAAGAGGCGACAAACTACGGCGTCGCCGAGAAGATTTCCACTTTTTTGAAGAAATAACGCATGAGACCAAACAAGCAAAATATACTAAAATATCTCAAAGAGATTAAAATGGACTTGGCAAAAAACGGTATATTTGAGCTTGGGCTGTTTGGCAGCTTCTCAAGGGATGATGAAAACGTATATAGCGATATCGATATCGCCATCAAAAAAGAGAAAAATTATCTTACAAAGCGTACGTCTTACGAATACTTTGAAGAGATAAACAAAATCAAAAGCTTAGTAAAACAAAAATTTCATAGAAATATTGATATATTTGATCTTGATAGTAACTCTAGTATGAAAACAACTATTATGAAAGATCTAATTTATGTATAGTGAAAAAGCTCTTGAGAGAGTGAAGACGATAAAGAAAAAAATACTCTTCATTGAAGCGATTGTTTTAAAATACGGCTCAACTATCAAAGCTTTGGAGGATGAGCAAAACTCAAGAGCTTCCATATTTATGCATCTTACGTCTATATCCGAACAGTTTGACAAACTACTACACAATGGCGAACTAGAGCTCTTAAGTAATTTTGACAAACAGGACATTAAAGGCAGTTACGAGTTAAGAAACTTTATCGCTCACGATTACGAGGGCGTTGATTTACATATAGTCGAAGACGTGATAAACTCGCGACTTCAAATCATAAAAAACTCTACGACTAAGATTATTAAAGACTCTTAACGTCCCCTGAAATTGTGAAAAACTTCTATTTTTAAACTTATACCTTAAATCACCTATTTTAAACAAAATTCATTTACTTTCAGCATATCTTAAGCCCACTGGGTAGATAATGTAATTAAGAATTATTCTATGCTGTCGCTGAGCCCTTTTTTTTAGTGCAGTTATTTTTGTTCTTTCTAAGGAGTCTATCATGAAAACACCTGTATTTATTTCATTAATCTTTAAAACTTTGCTTTTAGTATCCACAATAACTACTTTTTCTTTTGCTGGAACTAATGTAACATGTAACGAATGTCCAAATAATGGTGCATGTGGAAATCAAGCTAAATGTGAAAACTATAGTAGCTGTTTTTGGGATGATGGAGGAATGTTCGGTACTGATGAATGTAGAGATCTTGCCTGCTCTGACGTCTCTGAAACAGAATGTAATGCGAACTCTCTAGGTTGTCGATGGGATGGTAGCGATTGTAATGAGAATGTCACCCCAACGGCGCACGCGGGAGCAGATCAAAACGTTAACACCGCGTCGGTAGTAACCCTAGACGGTTCGGCAAGTTCCGACGCGGATTCAGACCCTTTAACGTACGCTTGGGTTTTTACCGCCACTCCAGCGGGTTCTAGCGCGACCCTCTCAGACGCGACACTGGTTAATCCCACGTTTACTCCTGACGTGGATGGAACCTATACTCTTAGTTTAAT
>QMSR01000213.1 GCA_003649695.1 Thermoplasmata archaeon | reverse complement strand
TCTCCCCGTGATCCTGTAGGCCATCCTGGCCGCCTCCCCTATGGCCGTGCTCCAGTCGTACATGGAGGCGTTCACGACCTCCATCTCCAGGAGCTCCGCCATGAGGCTCTGGTACTCGAACTGGGCCTGGAGCATGCCCTGGCTCACCTCCGGCTGGTACGGGGTGTACGAGGTGTAGAGTTCGGAGCGCTGGAGGAGGTGCCACACGGCCGCAGGGACGTAGTGGAAGTACACCCCTGCCCCAAGGAAGTTCGGCATCTCGAAGAAGCTCCTGTTCCTGGACAGGATCTCCTTGGCCTCCCCGAGGACCTCGGCCTCGCTCTTCCCCTTTGGGAGGTCTATCCCGGCCCTCACCTCCTTCGGTATGTCCTCGAAGAGCTCCTCGAAGGACTCCATGCCCAGGAACTTGAGCATCTCCCTCTCCTCGGGTGAGGGCTCCATTGCGGGGTTTTAACGACCTGATACTATTTGGGGGTGTGAGGATCTCGGAGGCCCAGAGGCTGATCAGGGAGATGTATTTTCAAAGGGACAGGGCCAGGGGCCTCCTCGGGACCTACCTGTGGTTCATCGAGGAGGTCGGGGAGTTGGCCGAGGCCATGAGGGAGGGAGAGGGCATGGAGGAGGAGTTCGCGGACGTCCTTGCCTGGCTCCTGAGCCTCGCCAACCTCGTCGGCGTGGACGTGGAAGGGGCCTTCCTGAGTAAGTACTATGATAAAGCACCGGGGAGATCCTGACACGAGAATGGCCCTCGCGGCCCAGGACCTGAGGCGGCTTCGCCTCATAGCAAACGAGATTAGGAAGCTCGTCGTGGAGATGACCTATGTGGCCGGCTCGGGCCACCCGGGAGGGTCCCTCTCCATAGCGGACCTCCTCGCCCTCCTCTACTTCCGGGTCCTCAGGGTGAGGCCGGAGGACCCCCTCTGGCCCGGCAGGGACAGGCTCGTCCTGAGCAAGGGTCACGCTGCCCCGGCCCTCTACGCCGCCCTGGCCCTCAGGGGCTTCTTCCCCGTCGAGGAGCTCTTCTCCCTGAGGAGGCTGGGCTCCAGGCTCCAGGGGCACCCGTCCATAGTTGGGCAACACAGGACGCCGGGGGTGGAGATGTGCACGGGATCCCTGGGCCACGGATTCGCGGCGGCCGCAGGCATGGCCCTGTTCGGTAAAAGGACCGGAGCCCCCTGGAGGGTCTTCGTAATCTTGGGCGACGGGGAGATCCAGGAGGGTATTGTGTGGGAGGTGGCCTCCCTGGCTAGGCACCACTGCCTGGACAACCTCATAGCCTTCGTGGACAGGAACATGATGCAGCTCGACGGCTTCACTGAGGACATTCACTCCCTTGAGCCCCTTGCACCGCGCTGGGAGGGCTTCGGCTGGTCTGTCTGGGAGGTCGACGGCCACGACCTCGCCGCCCTCTCGGAGGCCGTGGAGGAGGCCCTGGAGGCGGAGGGTACCCCGAAGGCCATCATCATGAGGACCGTCAAGGGTAAGGGTGTGTCCTTCATGGAGAATAACCCCCGCTTCCACGGGAAGGCCCCCAAGGAGGACGAGTATTGGAGGGCTTTAGGGGAGCTCGAGGAGGAGGGGAGGAGGATACTCCATGCTCCCTAGGCTCCCCTGGCCCCTGGTCCACGTCAGGGAGGCCTACGGCAGGAAGCTCGTGGAGCTGGGGCGCCGCTTCCCCGACCTCTGGGTCCTCGACGCCGACCTCAGCACCAGCACCAAGACGGCCTTCTTCGGGAGGGAGTTCCCCGAGCGATTCGTGAACGTCGGCCTACAGGAACAGACGATGGTGAACCTGGCGGCTGGCCTCGCCCTCCAGGGCCTGAGGGTGGTCGTCTCCTCTTTCTCCGTCTTTCTGGCCCTGAGGCCTCTTGAGATGGTCAGGCAGTCCATTGCGTACCCGAGGCTGAACGTGAAGATCGTGGCCACCCACGGAGGGGTCTCGGTCGGCCCCGACGGGGCCTCCCACCAGGTCATAGAGGACGTGGGCATCATGACCTCCATCCCGAACATGGAGGTCTACGTTCCCTGCGACGCCCCCGAGGTGGAGGCCGTGGTCGAACACCTGGTCGCGGAGAGGGAGGGTCCAGCCTACGTCCGCCTCAGCAGGGAGAGGATACCCGTCGTGCACGATGAGGTGGACTTCAGGCCCGGGAGGGGGGAGGTCCTCAGGGACGGGAGCGACGTCGCCATAATCTCCAACGGCTTCATGACTCCTCTGGCGCTCCTGGCGGCTGAGAGGCTGAGCCGCATGGGCATAGACGCCGCCGTGGTTAACATGACCTCCGTAAAGCCCCTGGACGGCGACCTGGTGGAGAGGATGGCCAGGGAGACGGGCTTCATCGTCACGGCGGAGGAACACAACATCTACAACGGTCTGGGGAGCAGGGTCGCGGAGCTCCTGGCCGAGCGCTACCCTACACCCGTCAGGAGGGTCGGGGTCAGGGATACCTTCGGGGAGAGCGGCCTGGCCTGGGAGTTGCTTGACAACTACGGCCTCAGCGAGTTCTCCATCGTGCACGCCGTCAGGGAGGGTCTACGCCTCAGGGGCTGATCCGGGCCCCACAACGACGACCGAGTCGCCTGGGGATAGTTGAACCCCTATGACCTTCACGAACTCCCAATTTAGGTAGAAGCCCAGACCTCCCCTTTTCCCGTTCAACCTGAAATCGAGCGGCCTGAAGACGCTGCTCGACTCCAGCGTGAGCACGACCTCCCCTATTGCCGTGTTCCCAAGGTAGACTGTGCCGT
>QMSR01000212.1 GCA_003649695.1 Thermoplasmata archaeon | reverse complement strand
CCTTGACCTGCGCCAGGTAAGGGGAAGGATCGCCTCCGGCCCTCTTCACCTTCCCGATCTCGACTGAGAGCCTGTTCCTGAGGGCCCTGAGATCCTGTACCTCTTTGAGGATCCTCCTCCACTCCTTGTCCAGCTGCAGGGCCCTGTCCGCGAGTGAGGCGTCCATGCCCCTCTTCCTGAGGCTCTCCCTGACCAGCTCAGGGTTCTCCCTGAGGATCCTGACGTCGATCATCTTCCCCGATCAGGCCCGAATGCCCTATTAAACCTTGAGCTTGTCCTTTGTCTTGGTCCTGTACACCCTCCAGGTGGGCGTCGGGAACTTGGAAGCGATGTAATCGTCTATCCTCCTGCTGGCGGCGTTGTGCGGCGCCTGCTTCAGGATCTCCGGGTTCTCCTTAGCCT
Organism: Thermoplasmata archaeon; assembly: GCA_003649695.1. Classification (GTDB taxonomy): domain Archaea; phylum Thermoplasmatota; class Thermoplasmata; order Thermoplasmatales; family B87-G9; genus B87-G9. The sequence goes on along the minus strand of QMSR01000212.1, from coordinate 2,352 downwards.
CCCTCGCGATAGCGAGCATGGCGTCCGCGTAGGCGTCCAGCTCGGCCTTGGATGCGGTCTCCGTGGGCTCTATCATGAGGGCCTCGTGCACTATGAGCGGGAAGTATATGGTGGGGGCGTGCAAGCCGTAGTCGGCGATCCTCTTCGCGATGTCCAGGGTCTTGACCCCGTGCTCGAGGAACGGTTCACCGGTCGCGACGAACTCGTGCTTCTTCAGCTCCTTCCCCGCGTGGGGATAGGCCTCCTTGATCCTCTCTTTCAGGTAGTTCGAGTTCAGGACGCTGCGGTTAGCGACCCACTCCAGGCCGTCGGAGCCCATCATCCTCATGTACACCCAGGCGCGGAGGACGACCGCGAAGTTCCCGTGGAAGGCGCGGACCTTCCCGATGCTGTGCTTGAGCTCGTAGTTTAGGTAATACCTCTTCCCGTCGAACTCCACTATGGGCACCGGCAGGAACTCCCTGAGCCTGGAGGTCACGCCCACGGGCCCCGAGCCAGGGCCGCCGCCCCCGTGGGGCGTCCCGAAGGTCTTGTGGAGGTTGAAGTGGACGATGTCGAAGCCCATGAGCCCCGGCTTCGTCTTGCCCAGGATCGCGTTGAAGTTTGCGCCGTCGTAGTAGAGTAGGGCCCCGACCTCGTGGACCATCCTGGCGATCTCTAGGATGTTGTCCTCGAATATTCCGAGCGTGTTCGGGTTCGTGATCATGAAGAGGGCAGTTCTTTCGGATAAAGCGGCCTCCAGGGCCTCGAGGTCCACGGTTCCGTCCTCCCTGGAAGGGACCTCTACTACCTTGTACCCCGCCATGGTGGCCGATGCGGGGTTCGTCCCGTGGGCGCTGTCGGGTAGCACGACCTCGTCCCTGTGCCCCTCCCCGTTGACCTCGTGGAACTTCTTGGCTATCAGGACACCCGTGAACTCCCCGTGGGCGCCGGCGGCGGGCTGGAGGGAGACTGCGTCCATGCCGCTGATCTCCTTCAGCCACTCCTGCACCTCGTACATGATGCGCAGCGCACCCTGCACCGTGCTCTCGTCCTGGAGAGGGTGTATGTACTGGACCTCGGGCCAGGAGGCGACGAGCTCAGCCAGCTTGGGGTTGAACTTCATGGTGCAGGAGCCCAGGGGGTAGAGGCCGCTATCAACCCCGTAGTTCATTTGGGACAGCCTGGTGAAGTGGCGGACCACCACCCACTCGGGATGGTCGGGAATCCCTATGTCCTCCCTGCGGAGGGCCTCGGGGACGTCCTCGATTACCTCCTCCTCGCCGGGGATCCTGAAGGTCCTGCTCTCCTCCGGGATCTCGAAGATCAGGGGCTCCGGGTGTGACGCCTGCCTGTAGGGCCTCATGACACCACCTCCCGGAGGGCTCGGGCGAATCCCTCCAGCACCCCTTTGGTGTGGAGCTCGGTGGTGCAGAGGAGCATGGAGTCGCCGAGCTCCGGCAGGATGCGCTTCAGCCTCAGGCCCCCGTGGTATCCCCTCTCCAGGAGGCCCCTATGAACCTCGTCCTCGTCCCTCGGGAGCCTCACCACGAACTCGTTGAAGTGGTATCCGCTGTGTGGGATCTCGACGCCCGGAATTTCGGAGAGCATCTTCATGAGCCTTACGGCATTGGTGTGGTTCACCAGGGCAAGCTTCCTAAGCCCGCTCCTGCCCAAGAGTGAGAGGTAGATGGCGGAGGCGACGGCGCACAGGGCCTCGTTGGAGCATATGTTGCTGGTCGCCCTGGCCCTCCTGATGTGCTGCTCCCTCGCCTGGAGGATCATGAGGAAGGACCTGTTGCCGTCGGCGTCCCTGGACATCCCTATGAGCCTCCCGGGCATCCTCCAGACGTGCCTGAGGCTGGTAGCGAAAATGCCCAGCAGCGGCCCCCCGAAGTTGGGGGGAGAGCCGAAGACCTGTGCCTCGCCGACCACGATGTCGGCGCCGTAGGACCCGGGGGGCTTGAGGATCCCCAGCGAGACGGGGTTCACGCCGACGACGAACACAGCTTTTCCAAGGATCTCCTTAATCTCCTGCGCCCTGGACTCCACTACTCCGAGGAAGTTGGGGTTCTCCAGGTACAGGCCGGCGAGGTCTTCGTCCACCACTGACTCGATGGAGTTCAGGTCGCTTTCACCGGTCTCCCTGTCGTAGTCGTACTCAACGATCTCCATCCCGAGGCCCCAGACGTAGTTCTTCAGCACCTCCTTCTTGTCGGGAAGCATATGTCTGGGGATGGCGAACTTCCTTCTCCCCGTGATCCTGTAGGCCATCCTGGCCGCCTCCCCTATGGCCGTGCTCCAGTCGTACATGGAGGCGTTCACGACCTCCATCTCCAGGAGCTCCGCCATGAGGCTCTGGTACTCGAACTG
>QMSR01000211.1 GCA_003649695.1 Thermoplasmata archaeon | reverse complement strand
CACAGATTCCCTTTTGCCGTTGCCCTGCTTTTGATTGCCGCCCTTTGGGGAGAGGAGATAGTTTCCGTCTCTGCCGGGATGGAGTTCTCCCTCGCCATAACCGATGAGGGCAGGGTGTTTGCGTGGGGCTCAAACTCCTGCGGACAGTTGGGCGATGGCACCTTTGACGACCACCATCTTCCGCAGTTGGTTCGGCTGTCGGGGGGCGAAGCGTATTTTGACGGCGTCGTTATGGTAAGCGCCGGCGGTGAGTTCGCCCTTGCCCTCAAATCCGATGGCACAGTGTGGGCGTGGGGGCGCAACGACTACGGACAACTCGGCACCGGCGATACCACAGCACGCACTTTCCCGGCGCAGGTGAGAGATTCATCGGGTTCGGGATACCTTTCGGGAATTGTGGCGATTTCTGCCGGCGCAAATCATTCCCTCGCCCTTGACAGCAGCGGAACCGTCTGGGCTTGGGGCGCAAACTGGGAGGGAGGTCTTGGCATCGGTTCCGCCGACCACAACCCGCACCCTCTGCTCGTGAGGGTCAAAGACTCCACCGGCGCCGGGGTTCTGTCCGCAGTGGCGCAGATTGTTGCCGGGGCATCGTTCTCCCTTGCGCTGGATTCCGCCGGATTTGTCTGGGCGTGGGGCTCAAACTACAACGGTCAGTTGGGAAACGACACCATCCTGCCGCAATATCTTCCCCGGCGGGTCAAGGATTCCCTCGGCACGGGCGCCCTGTCGGATGTGATGCTTATAGGCGCCTGCGGAGTGGGGACATATTATTTGAGCGGGCACGCCCTCGCCGTCGCCGCAGACGGCACAGTCTGGGGATGGGGAAGAAATCTCTACGGTCAACTTGGCGACGGCACCACCGACCAGAGGGAACTCCCCGTCCGTGTCCACGGGATTGAGGATGCCGGATTTCTGTCCGGGGTTGTCGCCATCTTCGGCGGAATGGAGCACTCCCTTGCCCTGCTTCAGGACGGCAGAGTGCTCTGCTGGGGCGACAACTCCTTCGGTCAACTTGGCGACGGCACCTTTTTCTCAAAGTCCTATCCCGTTGAGGTCGCCGGAGTTGACGGAGTGGGTGTTCTTGACAGCGTGGTTGCGGTCAGCACCGCTCACAATCACAATCTTGCGATCCTGTCCGACGGAAAAGTTGTGGCGTGGGGAAACAACAACCGTGGACAACTTGGCGACGGCACCACCACAGATAGGGAGTATCCCGTGGCGATTACCTTTGCGCCTCTGGTGGTGAGGCAGACCCCAAAATCCGACCGGATTGATGTGGTAATATCTCCAAATCCGTTCAATTCTGTCTGCCGCATTGAGTTGCCTGATGGGGTTTCCGCCGAAATCTGCGACATATCGGGGCGGCAGGTTGCGGCGTTTTCCGGAAAATTTGTGTGGCGCCCGGATAATCTCCCCGCCGGGGTGTATCTCCTCAAAGACGGCACCTGTTCCGGATTCGCCCGGAAAATCATCTATCTGAAATGAGATGAGAGGTCCTTTGCAATTTTTTGCCCATCAAATAGTTAAGTTGTTAAAGATTTTTAGATTGTAAAAAAATGTGAATTTTCCCCATAATTTGCTTGACATCCGCACACCACCGCAAGAATTTGATGGGACTTGCGCAACATAAATAAAGGGGGCAAAATGGCAGACGAAACCGCCGCCTCGGTAGACCTCTCTAAGTTTCGGGAGAGGATGAAAGATTACCCGCCCAATCCAAGTCAGGTGATTCCGCTTTTGCAACTTTCAATGGAACTTTACGGGTATGTTCCTCAGGAAGTGATGTATGAGATATCCGAATACACGGGTTCTCCCGTCTCGCAGATTTACGGCGTGGCGACATTTTACGCCCAGTTCCGTTTCACGCCGGTGGGGAAATACATAATCCGAGTTTGTCATGGGACCGCCTGCCATGTGGCGGGAGCAAAGTCAATCTCCGAGGCTATTGAGGAGGAATTGGGAATCAAAAACGGCGAGACCACTCCCGACGGGAAATTCACACTGGAACTGGTCAGTTGTCTGGGATGTTGTTCACTTGCGCCCGTGATGATGGTAAACGAACACACCCACGGCAGGCTCACTCCCGATAAGGTCTCGCGAATTCTCAAACAGTATAAATAAACCCTGAAATCAAGGGGGAAAAATGAGGCAGATAGTGGTGGGAATGGCGACCTGCGGTGTTGCCGCCGGCGCCGATAAGGTCTATGAAAAGTTAAAGGAGGAAATCCAAGCCCGCGGCGCTGAGGACAAGGTCAAACTCAAAATCACCGGCTGTATCGGGATGTGCTACCGCGAGCCGTTAGTTGAGGTCCGCGAGGAGGACGGACGCTCCGTTATCTACGGTGATGTTGACCCCAAGCGCGCCGTGGAAATCCTTGAAAAACACGCCATCGGCGGCGAACCCATCCCGGAGTGGGTGGTTCTGTCCAACGGGTTTGAGGGAATCTCCGGCGAGGGCAACCAACTGCTGGCTGGTCAGGTCCGGATTGTCCTGCGCAACTGCGGAATCATTGACCCCGAAAACATTGACGACTACCTCGCCCGCGACGGCTACAAGGCTCTGGAGAAAGTCCTCAAGACGATGACGCCGGAGGAAGTGATTGATGAGATTTACAAATCCGGGCTTCGCGGTCGTGGCGGCGCAGGTTTCCCGACGGGACTCAAATGGAAGTTCACCCGCGCGGCAAAGGGCGACAAAAAGTATGTCGTCTGCAACGCCGACGAGGGCGACCCTGGCGCCTTTATGGACCGCTCCACCCT
>QMSR01000210.1 GCA_003649695.1 Thermoplasmata archaeon | reverse complement strand
CGATGCGCTGAAGGCGCAGGAGTTCATAGAATACGCCGGCGCAGAAAATGTTGAGGGAATTTACGGCGTGTCGCCATACAACGGCGACCTGTCGTATGAGTATTTCCGTGATGCCTACGACTCCTTCACCGGCGATGACTCCCGCAGACACAGGTGCGTTGAAAACTGGTATGATGCCACAATCCTGCTTGCCTACGCAATTTTGTATGCCGACACCCTTGACCCGAAGATGATTGGCAGAGCACTGCAGATTGTCTCCTCGCCGCCGGGGACAACCGTGACCTTCGGGCAGTTTGACTATGGCAAATCAATTGTGGAGCAGACCACTGTTGTGGGGACATTGACCGTCCGTGGGGACATAAACTATGAGGGCGCCTCCGGAAGCGTGGATATGGACAACAACGGCGATATTGAGGACGCCAGTTATGAACTGTGGCAGATAACAAACGGCAATTTCGTTCATATAGAGGAACTGACTCCGTAGAAAATAATTAGGAGGATATATAGATGAGGCAGTATTACCGCAAACTGATTTTTATGATACTTATCGTCTCTGCGGTTTTGTGGGCTCAGGACGAGGTAAGGATGGATTTGCAGGTCACTCTATTTATGAAATTGCTGAAATACGACCGGAATATCACCCAGCGTGGCGCCGAAGGACTCAAACTTGGTGTGATTTATAACCCGAACAATAAAAAATCTGTCAAAACATACCGTGATTTTGAGAAGGAATTTAACTCGCTTGAGAGTAAAAGCGTCAAGGGGATGACCATAATACTAATTCCCGTCAAGGGTGCCGACCAACTGCAGTCGGCGATAAAAAACTATGGAATCAATATGCTTTATGTCTGCCCCGGTCTTGACGACCAACTCAGCCGTATTGTTCAGACCTGCAGCGAGAACAAAATCCTTACGATGACGGGCTATCCGCCCTATGCCGATAAGGGTGTTGCGGTTGGATTGAGCGTGGAAAACGGAAAGCCACGGCTGGTCATAAACACCACCGTATCCAAACAGGTGGGCTCAAACTTCAGCGCCGATGTTCTCCGGCTGGCTCGTGTTATCAAATAATCCCGGAGGTAAAGATGAAATTTTTTAAGAATTTGTCCGTGAGAATGAAAATCGCTGTCAGTTTTGCGGCGGTTTTTTTGGTTGTTGTGGTCTTTATTCTGATTTATTTCCCCACAAAGCAAAGACATCTGGCGCTAAATTCCCTCAAGGTCAAAGGGACATCAATAGCGAATATGTTAGCCTCCACAATCGCCCCCGCAATTGAGTTTGAGGACACATCGTCGGTGATTGAAAGTTTCAGGGGATTGACCAGCGACAGGGATGTGGACTTTATCGCCGTGTTTGACCGGCAGGGACATCTTTTTGCCGCCTACAACTTTTTTGGGCGACAAATCGGCGCACCGTCCAAGGAGGGCGTGAAAATCTCAGACAACGATATGATTATAACTATCCCCATCAGGGCGAACGGCGAGGAAGAAGTCGGCAAACTGGTTCTTGGACTCAGCCTTGACAGGATAAACGCTGAAATACGCACATACCGTGGAGTGGTCATAATTCTGGGAATCGTAATCTTGATTCTGGGCGCTCTTGCCGGGATTTTCGTCGGAAGAACCATAACCCGCCCGCTTGAGAGCCTTGCGAAAATCTCCCGTGAGATATCCCGGCGCACCGGCGACCTGACGGTCAGAGTCCCGGTGGAAAGTCAGGACGAAGTGGGGGAACTTGCCACATCGTTCAACAATATGATTGCCGGGCTGAGGGAGATAATTGTCAAGGTTCTGGCTACCGCCAACGAGGTATCCGAGATGGTCAAGCAACTTTCGGCAAGTTCGGAGGATATAAATGCGACACTGCAGGAGGTATCCGCCACCGTTCAGGAGATAAGCGCCGGCTCGGCAAGAACCGCCCAGCAGGTCAGTGAGACCTCACGGGTGGTTGAGGAGATGACCTCATCAATCGTTGCGCTGACCAGAGACGCCCACACCGCCGTGGAGAAGATGAACAAAATCGCCGAGACGGTCAACGAGACAATGGAGGTCATCAACGAACTGGCACAGCACTCCAACGAGATAAAGCAGTTCGTCAAGATAATAAGCGATATAGCCAACCAGACGAACCTTCTTGCGCTGAACGCCTCAATAGAGGCGGCACGGGCAGGCGAGGCTGGACGGGGTTTTACCGTTGTGGCAGAGGAGGTCAAAAAACTTGCCGAGGATTCGGCGGCGGCAGCCGAACAGATCGGGAAAATCATCAACGATATTATTGATAAAATCAACAATGCAGTCCAGAATATGCACCAGAGCGCAGAAAAGGTTATGGAGGGCAGAGAAATTATAACCGATGTCTCCGATAAGATTCAGGAGGTTATGGAAAAAGGAGCGAAAGAGGTTGAGGAGAGGGTCTCCGAAATCGCCACAATGACTGAAAACGCCGCAAGCGCCACAGAGGAGACCTCTGCCGCCACAGAGGAAATCGCAAGTTCTATGGAGCAGATGACCCACCTTATGCAACTGCTTATGACCCGTGAGGACGAACTCCGCAAACTTGTGGAAAGTTTCAGAGTATAATATGATTCTGTCGGCATATGACATATCAGGCGAGAATATCGCCAGATTCATTGAGATAATAAAGCGCAAATATAAAATTGATTTCTCCGGATACAGTTTATCTTTCCTCAGGCGCAGAATAGCAAGCAGAATGAACAGAACAAAAATTGCATCTGTGGAGGAATACTACAATTATCTCCAGAATTCGCCGCAGGAATTGAGTTT
>QMSR01000209.1 GCA_003649695.1 Thermoplasmata archaeon | reverse complement strand
GACATAAAGCCGGTAAAGTGACAACCGTCGCAAGCTCTTGAAGTCGGAAGCTGCTCGTTGTCATGAGGATACGCCTCTTTATACCAGTACTTCCAAGGTTTGAAACTCTGCCATTTTTGAGTCTCTACGTTCCACTGATAGTTCCCTAAAACGTAATCTTCGCTACCGTTTATATCTTTTCTCATCATAAAGCGCTGTTTAAACTTTCCACCGACGGTATATACCGCGTCCTTAAGAGCGAAGTTTGCGTCCACTGGAAGTTTTGAGAAGTCTGAAACCATACTCTGGGGGTTTGCGTGAGGATCTTGTATCATCTTAGGGTGACGCGAATGAGACCACGACTTATGGTTATCTTCGTGGCACTCTTGACACTTCGCCGCTCCGACAAAATGAGCCTCTTTTTGATCTGGCTGCTGTAAATCAACCTCGGTACCCACTCTCTCCTGCGTCAACTGCGCGTAAAAAGGCAAAAATTTGGAACCCTCTTTATAAGCCAAGTAAGCGCCAATTACGACAAACGTTAAAACCGCGTATATAAAAAACTTTTTCATCTATATTTTCCTAAAAAACAAACTGCAGACCGCTATAACCGACGGTAGCTTGATTACGTGAAGTTATCTCTTTTCCAAAAGAAATCATAAAGGCGACGCTCTCATGAAACTGATACGAATATCCAACAACGCCAAGCGTAAAAACGTCTTCGTCTTCGTTGCTTAGGTTCTCCATGAACAGCTCCGTATAAAAGGAGTGTTTATCCATCTTGAATTTCAAATAAGTCCCAAATTCAAAATGATTCGCCCCCTCTTTTGGCGCGATATACGCGGGGTTTAAAACTAAATCCAAATTTTGAGACAACGCGAGGTTTAGTGGAACGCTAAGTTCAAAGGTTTCGCCACTGTTAAAGATGGAGTCTACGGGATATGATTTATACTTAGGATAAAGAGCTAGACTAAAAAGCTCTCCTTCGTAAAAAAGCCATTTTAACGCGAGTTCAAAAGAGTCAAAATCATTTTTAAACTCATCTTCCACTTCAGAAGTTACGTAGGCCGTTTCAAAAGTAATCTGAACGTCTTTTACGACTCCATAATTAAAATCCAAAATTGGAGCTCGAAAGAGTTTTTCATCAGTATGCTCTCCTTCAACGGCTACGTTTATCTCAAACTGTCCTACTTGCGGAACGAACGGATCGCTAGACTTCATGGGCGGACCAGCTAACAAAAGCGTGGAAAAAAGCGTTAACGCGAGTTTTTTCAAAACAAATCCCCTAAGGTTAGTAAACTTATTATACTATTACTTTCATAAAAAAGAATTAGAGAGAGCTATGCGAGAAAAAGTTTTACTACTACATGGGTGGGGAGGAAGCGACAATCCTGACTGGCAGAGCTGGTTGGCTGGCGAAATAGCCAAAGAGTACGGAACCGTTAGCTTTATGGAGTTTAGCGACTACGACTTTCCACTCTTAGACGCGTGGAAAGAAGAGTTGCTTGAACGCCTTGAAGAGTTTAAGCCCGACGTAGTGATTTGCCACTCTCTGGCAAATACTCTATGGTTTCATCTATGCAACGACAAGAGCCTTAAACGCCGCGTCAAAAAACTTTTTCTCGTAGCGCCTCCGAGTCTAAACTCCGACATAGAGGAGTTAAAAAGTTTTTTCCCCGTTCAAACGCCATCAGACCTCTACTCAGAGGACGCCATATTGGTAACTTCAACGAACGACCCATATATGAGTATGGACGAAGCGCGCTCTCTCAAAGAGAGCTTGAACGTAGAGATGAAAATCCTTCAAGACGCGGGACATATAAACGCCGACAGCGGTTATGGCGAATGGAACTGGATTTTGCAAGAACTAAAAAAATAAAAGGAAAACAGAGATGACAAGCACGACAAATACGGTAGAAGAGTTAGAGACGGAACTACAAGAAGTTCTACTAAACATAGACGCGGTTGCGCAGGAAGTTTTAGAAGAGGGCTTGGATAGTTACGAGGGTTTTATGCAGACTGAAAAATACAAAAATAGAATCGTTGAGATAGGCAACCTACTAAAAGAGAGAGGAATCGACATAACTACGAGAACGGAGTAGCCTTAGGCGTATACGTCTAAAAGCGGTTTCTCTTTAACGCTAGGAGTAACCTCTTGAACCTGAGAAGCTTGAAAACTTTTAGCCTCTATCTGAGTCTCGTTTACAACCGGAGCGCTCGCTGTCGAACCGCTATCAGTGGAGACGCTTGATGGGTCGAGTCTACCAACTTGAACGGCATTCGGCGAAGGTGATTGAAATAGATAACTTGCGACATTCATAACGTCCTCCTTACTTGCCTTTACTACATTATAACGCAAGATGACAAAATATAGTATAATCCAAAAAAAAAGATACTTCAAAATGCAAAATTTAATTAACTTACTTACGGCAAAAACCTCTCTTAAAAAAGAGCATATCCAGAACGTTTTAAAACTCTTAGACGAGGGAGCTACAATCCCTTTCATCGCTAGATACCGAAAAGAGATGACGGGAGAAGCCACCGACGAGACTCTTCGCGAGTTCGAAACCATATATCTCTCCTCTAAAAAACTTCTCGATAGAAAAGAGGAGGTTTCTCGTTTAATAGCCGAGAGAGCGACGCTTAGCGAGGCTATTAAAAAAAGTATTCAAGAAGCCGACTCCCTTCGCGTCTTAGAAGATAGCTACAGAACCTTTAAAAAGAAAAAAAACACTAGAGCGACAGCCGCTATCGCAAAAGGCTTAACCCCTCTGGCAAACACTCTTCAAGGCGCGAGACTTACTCTT
>QMSR01000208.1 GCA_003649695.1 Thermoplasmata archaeon | reverse complement strand
GGTTGCTTCGCAGCTGGGGGAGGGAACCCGGGCGGTGGAGGACCTCCTAAGAGAGGCCATCGAGAACTCTCCTGGGGACGAGAGCCTCCCGGCCATGCTCATCGGCTTCCTGCTTCGGTGCCGGATGCTACCTGAGGCCGAGTTCATCCTGCGGGAGTGGGAGGAGGAGGGAAGGGACTGGTTGTGTCTGGACTCGCTGGTCGCGGAAGTGGAGCTCGAGAAGCGACGCCGGGCTTCCCCGGGCTATGCAGGCACAGAGCCGGTTGCCGTGGAGGCTGTACAGCCCGAGTGCCCGGAGTCGGCCGTTCTTACTGGAGCCCGTGGTCCGGTTCACGTGCGCGTCAGAGTTGGCACCGACGGGCGTGTGCAGGAGGTAGCCATAGTCGAGTCTTGCGGTTCGAGAGCCCTTGAGGCTGCTGCGGTGGAGGCTGCCAGGAAGTGGGTCTTCAGTCCGGCCAGGGGGCAGGACGGGGCTCCCGTGGTCTCCGAGGTGGTGCTGAGGTTCGAGTTCGATTGCAGGTGAGCGGACTGCCAGCGTGGATGAAAGGACAGGGGGCGAGGCAGCCGGTAGGCTGGGTGGTGAGGGTCTGGCCCGATCAGTAGTCTGTCTACTGAGTAGTCTGTTTACTGAAGTATAACAATGGTGCTTTCCGACGTTGACAGGGGGCGGGTGGGCAGATAGCCTTTTTGCGCTTCCAATCGCCCGTGTCTCCGGAGGCACAAGGATGATTCTCTCGATGACGGGCTTCGGCCGCGCTGAGGCCCGGGAAGACGGTAGGTTCGTCACCGTCGAGATCCGCTCTGTCAACCACCGGTTCCTCGAGGTGTCGGTGCGCCTGCCAAGGACGCTGTCCGTGCTGGAGCCGAAGGTGCGAGAACGGGTCCAGGGAGTGATTACCAGAGGAAAGGTCACTGTGACGGTGGCGGTTGAGGCGGATCCCGCTCTCGTATCGCCTGCAAGGCTCAACCGGGAAATGGCCGCCCGGTACGTGGAGATTGGCCGCGTGATCGCCCGGGAGTTTGCTCTTCAGGGCCAGCTGGAGGTGCCGGATTTGATGGCTTTGCCAGATGTGGTGGGCAGGGAGCCGGCCAGCATCGACGAGGAGGCGGAGTGGGCGGTGGTCTCGGGAGTATAGGAGAGAGCGATCGAGGGCTTCCAGACCATGAGGCGAGCGGAAGGGCAAGCCATGGAACGCGACCTGTTGGAGCGGGTGCGGGTAATCCGTGGTCTTGTGGGGGAGATCGAACGCAGGGCACCAGAGGTTGTCTCAAGGGCGGCTGAGCGACTGCGTGCCAGGGTTGAGGAACTCTCGAAGGACGTCGAGTACAATCGCATGCGCCTTGAGATGGAACTCGCGCTGCTCGCTGACAGGGCCGATGTGACGGAGGAGTGCGTGCGGCTCAATTCCCATTGCGAGCAGTTCGAGCGCATCTGCGCAGGGCGAGAACCCGGGGGGCGCCGCCTGAACTTCGTGGTGCAGGAGATGCACCGGGAAGCCAATACAATAGGTTCGAAGTCGCAGGACCTGGAAATCGGGGAGCACGTGCTAAGCCTCAAGGAGGAGATCGAGAGGATCAGGGAGCAGGTGCAGAATGTGGAGTAGACCTCGCCCGGTGTGGGGCCCTGGGGGACGACGGGCTGAAATGCCGCGGCTGCCATGGGGCGCCTGGGCGAGGTAGGAGGAGCAGGGGTAAGGACTGGAGATGGAACTGTGGCAGAGTGTCCGCGTTTGATAGAAAGGCCTTTCCCGATTGTTATTTCGGGGGCCTCTGGTACGGGCAAGACCTCAGTCGTCAAGAAGTTGCTGTCGATCGACGGCCGCCTGGTCAGGGCTGTCACGGCGACGACCCGGCCTCCGCGGCCGAAGGAAGAGGACGGGATTGACTACATCTTCCTGGACGAAAACGAGTTCCAGGAACGCAAGCGGCGAGGCTACTTTCTCGAGACAGCGCGGGTTCACGGGTTTTGGTATGGGACGCCGAAGGAGAATGTTGAGAAGGCTCTGAAGGCCGGAAAGTGGGCAGTGCTCAACGTGGACGTCCAGGGAGGATTGGCCATAAAAGAGATCTACCCCGACGCCGTCCTGATCTTCATGCTGCCTCCGTCGATGGAGGCTCTGGAAGAGAGGCTGCGAAAGAGGGGCACAGAGGACGAAGAGGAAATACAGCGCAGGCTTGCTGAGGCTCTGCAAGAGATGGCAGCGGCGCCCGACTATTCGTACGTGGTTGTGAACGACGATGTCAAAGATTGCGCGAACAGAATCCTTGCCATCGTCAGGGCCGAAACAAGCCGCACGCGGAGGGGGCTGCAGATGCCAAAGAAGATCGGCGGCAAGGTAGAGGGGGCTTAACGTGGAGGTGAAGGCAAGCATGGTCGACGAGGAAAAGGACAACATCGGCGAGTCGGAGAACGACGAGGTCCTCGAGGAAATCGTCAAGCCTTCCAGCAAGTACGAGCGGATCATGATGGCTGCGGCTGAGGCCGCGCGCCTGAACGAAATGGGCTTTGGGCGGAGGGAAGGCGAGAAGTCTGCCACGAAGGTGACCATTGAGGCGCTCAGGCGGGTTGATGAAGGCAAGGTAAAGGTTCTTGTGCTGAAGCCCGGAGCAAAGGGCGACGTACCCAAGAAGGCGAGCCGGCCTGAGGAAGGCCATGAGGAGCCGCCCTTTATGGCACCGCCCCTTGACGAGGAGCAGGGCACTCAGGAACCAGCCGAGGACGGCGGGCCTGAATAGGCTACAGCGCAGAGGGGCATCTGCGGCGGGCCCATGGTCCCGCTGTCCCGC
>QMSR01000207.1 GCA_003649695.1 Thermoplasmata archaeon | reverse complement strand
TTTGACCCTCATAGAATCTTATATAGCCAAGCAACCCATCTACTGAACAATTACTAGTAAAGAATTCTACATTCTCTAGCATTCCCAAATATGTCTTTTCTACATTAGTATAATAAGAAAACGATGTTCTAAAATCGGAGCGATTGCATGTCTGAGCCCATATGCTCCTATCCTCACGAGTAGACAGTGCTTTAGTAAATGCATCCGTTATCCGCCACCTTAACTTAATATTATCTTTCATTTTTTGATTCATACTGCCTCCTAATTTAAATAAAAAACCACATATTTGCAGTTTTCTAGGCTATGAAGTTCATCGACAGTGAGATACTTGCCTTTTAGTATCTCTAATTTTTTAGATACTTTAACGCGTATTTCATCGTCCGAGATCCAATGGTCGGACATTTTCTCTCTTACTAATTCTGCAAGACTCTCTAGCTCCGGACTGTGCAGTGGGACAAATCCCGTAATTTCCTTATATATTTTTCTCCTAATATTGTTCTTTGCTCATCATAAAAATTAAGAAGAGAGCGTCACATGCTTTGCTTCAATATCCCAAGCATCATCATCTTGGTCCAATACTGTAATAAGAATTCCATCTGTATCATTATATTTAGCAGAGATAATCGTTCCACTAAAATCTTGTGTCGGACTATTCTCTTCTACATCAACTTTCCAACCAAGAAAAGCCTCTGCCTCTGATAATGTCATGCTTCCAACCTCAACTTCCTTAAACCAAGATAGCCTCTTAAACCCATACTCAAGAGCCCATGGGAAAAACACCTCTTCCCCCTCAAACATTTGATCGAGATCATATTCTGATGTGGCATGAGGCACATCTCTGTTTCCATTAAGGTAACTCACCATATCCTCAGCAGTATTACATACCGTCAAGTAGAGACCTTGGTCGTCATACATATATGAATCACCCATATTTATCACTGTTCTGTCGCTACGCACATAAAAAGATTCATCTTTCTCTAATGCCTTGATACTGTCACTTATTTCCATATTCTTTCCTCCCTACTTTGTTAAGTTCTTCCACTGCTTCCACAAAAGTCATATCGCACTCAGTGTATGAGTTGAGTATTGCACCGAATGCCATACGATGTCCTATGCTCAACTCACTGTGCTCCTCTTTGAGAACTGTAATCTTAGTTCTGACTGCACTGAGTGAATTGAGTAAGCTTTCCAATCTGTCCTTTGCATTTTCTCTTGTGGCTATCTCATCCATTGTCTCCAGAAATTTACAAATATGGACATCTCCTAATGCCTCCTTAATGGCTCTCGCTTCATCTTCTGCTCCAGCAACAGATACAGAAGATGATTTTCCTGTCTCATGGATAAAAGTAACAATAATTTTATTTGAACCTTGCACCTTCCTTGTCGTAATTGTCATGTAGTTCCTTTGTAGTTTTTCATTATTGAGATAAGCTCCCCGAAGTCAATTTTTCTGTTTTTTGATTGTGTCACTAGTACCCACACTGGGTCATCATAGACAAGAAGAGGAAACTCTCCATTCTCGGAGTCCATCGCTGTCCCCTCGTAATGACCATCTATACACATCTCTGAACCCTCAATTATCGAAAGGATTTCATTTTTTTCAGATTCCGATAATATATCCACATCGACCGCCACCGAATGGATTTCATGTATTAGTTCTCCTTGAATACATCTTTCTATCTGCTTCTCCTCTTCAAGACGAGAAGCAATATCTGCAGACACCCTAACTATTTGGTCCTTAATATCACCAATCACTTCTCCTATGGAGGTGTGGTTTCTTTCAATAATAGTGTTCGCAAAAGATGAATCTCTACCTATTAGGTGGAACATGTCCTCTTCTACGGCTATCTTGAATGGATATCCCAAAACCTCAACACTCATCACTCTTCCTCTCAACCCTTTTTCTGTATCAAGACTAGGCATCCGTATTCCTTCCCCACACTTTCCAATTAATTGAGAACTGTCCTCGTGAACATGTCTGCACTACCATCTCTGAATATTCATCCTCAAAAAAATCAAAGATGTCTGCAGGGTCTTCTATTTTCCCATACCATCCGGTCTCGTGACACACTCCTTCCAGGTCCACGAAGCCATATTTCCCGGGATCTATCTCCGCACTTAGGAGTTTGTGCGGTTCGCCAATCATAGTTGATATATACAACTCTTCATTGCCCTCTATGCCATGGACTCCTTCGTCACTGAAAAAAAATGATGGCTCCCACGACCAGCTATCAGGAGATGATCTGTATAACTTATCGTCCTCGTAGTCCTGAACCCACTCATCAGACCATTCAATAACATATCCATTGCTCGTGATAATATTAAGTATTCCATCCGGCATACCATTCCAGTCTGCTGTAATAATACTATCCTCACCATTGTCTTTGGTGTACCCAGGCTCCCCATACTCGCTTGCATAATGCTCTATAAAATCATCACGCAACAAACTAACAAACTTTACAACATGCTCCTTCAGGGTCAATGCTGACCCCTTGGTGTACATGCAAAACAGAGAGTAGTCCTCTGCAGAGGTATCCCCTAATGGCACCATTTCCCTATACAGCAGATGAAGTTTGTCTCTATCTATTTGGGAGAAGTCAGCTATCATGTTCATTTTTTCATGCAATGCATCTATTTCCCAATTTTTTCCAATCACATCCGTGTCCCAATGAATATCCTGCCCCCTCGCCTGCTCATCGGACCAGCCATTTTTCTTCTGTAAAATCTTCATCTTTAACCGGATCATCTCTCCAAAAACAGAATCTATATCACGATTTATCGCATCCA
>QMSR01000206.1 GCA_003649695.1 Thermoplasmata archaeon | reverse complement strand
CGATCCTGCCGTCGGTCCAGCCGGCGGCGGGCGCGCCCGAGACCACCGCCTCCACGAGCTCCCTGTAGCCGCAGCGGTACTCGACGCCCCGCAGGGGAGGGAACGTGCACTCCAGGGCCCCCCCTCCGAGCCGGGAGACTATGGTCGCCACCGCCCTCCTGGCGTCCAGGACCTCGTCCCCCAGCCTTGCGCCGAGGATCCTCGTGCCCGAGGGGTCGAGCTCCACGAAGATCTCCCCCGGGGTGCTGGACGGATCCGGCCTCTCCCCCCACATGGCCGTCCCCCCGTGGAGCTCCGCGGCCAGCTCGGCTGTGGCCCTGCAGGGTGAGTAGAGGGATATGTTGCCCTCCCTCCCGATCCGCCTCCCGAGGATCCTCGCGTACTCCGGGCATGGGTCCACCCTCAGGGGTTCCCCGATCTCCCTCCACTCGGCCTTCCTCACGGGCCCGGGCGTCACCTCTGCCGGCAGCCCGGCGGCCCAGAGCTCCGCCTTCTCTCCGTGGACGTAGACCACGTGGACGCCTCTCCTGAAGCCCAGGACCAGCGCGGGGGGCATCGGGGATGAGGGGGCCTCCAGGACCCTGGCCCCCGAGGAGAGGGCACCAGCCACCAGGGCCCTCCCGACGGCCTCCGCCCCCTCGTGGTACGCTATCATGAGCCTCCCAAGGGCGCTGCCTAGGGCCGCGCCCAGCTCGGCTGCCGCCTGGATGCCCGAGATGCGAATCTCAGGCCCCATCCCCACCACCGAACGTCCTCGAGACCCAGGAAGAGTAGGCCGAGTCGAAGGTGGAGATGACCCTGTCCAGGTCCACCGTCACCACCCTTCCGTGGGCCACCACGGGGTTTCCGTCCACAAATAAGAACTTGACGGCCCTGGAGTCCGCGGCGTAGACGAGGTTGGAGATTGGGTCGTGGAGGGGCCTCATGCCCGGTGCCGAGAGGTCGAGGAGGAGGACGTCGGCCCTCCAGCCCTCCTCCAGCTTCCCCACCCGGTCCAGGCCCATGGCCCTCGCCGAGCCCACGGTCGCCATCCTCAGTACCTCCTCGGGCCTCAGGTCCGAGGGCCTCAGCCTCCTCAGCGGCGCCAGGAGGGCGGCAGTCCTCATCTCCGTCAGCATGCTCAGGGAGTTGTTGGAGCCGGCCCCGTCGGTGCCCAGGGCGACGGTGACCCCGGCGTCGAGGAGCTCCCTGACGGGGGCCATGCCCGAGGAGAGCTTCATGTTCGAGGAGGGGCAGTGGACCCCCTTGACGCCAGCCTCCGCCAGCAGGGCTATGTCCCTGCGCCTTAGCCAGACTAGGTGGGCGGCCGTAAGGTTGGGGCCGAGGAAGCCTATCTCCCTCAGCCACTCCACCGGGGTCTTCCCCTTCTCCTTCAGCCAGTCCAGCACCTCGTGCCTCGTTTCGCAGAGGTGCATCGTGATTGGGACGCTTTCTTCGTCGGCAACCTCCTTCGCCGCCAGGAGGGTCTCTTCGCTGCAGGCGTAGACGCTGTGCGGCGCCACGGCCCCGCTGACGAGGGGATCCCCACGCACCGAGCGGATGAAGCTCCTGGCGTTCTCCACCGGATCCCCCTTCTGGGTCGTGATCTCGGGGTCCACAACGGGCCAGGCCAGGACTGCCCTGAGCCCCACCTCCCTGGCGGCCCTGGCCACCTCCTCCAGCCCCATATAGAAGTCCATGAAGGAGGCCGCACCGCCCAGCGCCATCTCGACGGCCGCAAGCAGGGCGCCTGCGTAGATGTCCCGGTCCGTGAGCTTGGCCTCCGCCGGCCACGCCCTGTCCAGGAAGCCGTTGAGGTCCACGAGATCCAGGTGCCCCCTGAAGAGGGTCATGGAGGCGTGGGTGTGGGCGTTGTGCAGCGCCGGGAGGGCGAGCATGCCCTCGCAGTCGAGTACGAAGTCGGCCTCCACCCTCCCGAACTCCCTTATCACCCCCTCCTCCACGTACATGTCGAAGGACTCCAGCTTCGGCCTCTCGGGATCCCTGATCCCCCAGCAGCCCCTGAGGAGCAGACTCCTGTACCGCATCACCAACGAAAACCGTATGGGGATTTATAGGAGATTATTAAAAATAAATGAGAAATTATATTTTTGGTAAGCTGATATTCACGTCCTCGATCAGGGCGAATGGGAGCTTCGAGGGCTTGGGGACCTCCCACCACTTGATCTTGAAGATCTCCCTGCCAAGGGCCCTGATGTTCTTCAGGAGGTGTGGGAATGTGTCCGCTATCCTGATCTTGCCCAGGGGGTACTTGATCTCCCCGTTTTCCACGTAGAAGACCGCGTCCCTGGCTATCGTGGAGAAGGTACCCTCGACGTAGTTCTGCAGTCTGGTGTACCAGTTGTTCGTGATCACGATGCCCCTCTTGAGCTCCGAGATCATCTCCTCCTCCCCCATGTCCCCGGCGGGGACCACGTAATTCCAGGCGTGGGGCATGAGCCAGCCCGCGTTGCCCGTGGGCTCGGCCTTCATCACCTTCGCCGTGGCGGAGTTGTGCAGGATCGTCCTCAGGACACCCGACTCGATGATGTACTTCCTCCTCGTCGGCAGGCCCTCGTCGTCGAAGCCTGTGCTCTCCGGCAGGTCCGGGTCCTCCGGGTCGTCGATGAGGGAGAAGACCTCGCTGGCCACCGCGTCCCCCGGCTTGTTGCGCTGGAAGAAGCTCATGCCCATGAGGATCATGAAGGCGGAGGCGGAGTCCGCCACTACGTCTATCAGGTTCCCCATGACCATGGGGGAGAGGACCACGTCGTACCTGCCCGGCTCGATCCCCTTCCTGCCCCTGGACAT
>QMSR01000205.1 GCA_003649695.1 Thermoplasmata archaeon | reverse complement strand
TAAGGCGAAATCCAAGATTGGCAAACACGACGCCGGACAGCTCGACCGCTGGCACCGCAACGCCGCCAAGGCACGGATCGGGAAGGGCGCCGCTCCTGGCAACCGGAATAGCCTGGTGCACGGTATCTATGCCGACCGGTTTCTCGCCGACGACGAGAAGCCCCTCTTCGAGACGATCATCGCCCAGCTATATCAGGACTTTGTGTTCAACAAGAGTTCGGACTTCATGCAGGTCGAACTGGTGGCGGTCTACTTCCTCAAGCTGGGTAGAGCCCAGGAGGCCGGCGATTGGGACGCCGCCGAGAAACTGGACCGCATGATCCGCTGTCACCTGAAAGACTTGAAGGCAACAAAGATCGCCAGGGAGGGAGATGCTGCCAAGGGACCGGAGACAACCCCGGCGGAATGGGCCACGGCGCTGCTTAAAAAGCTGACCGAATCGAAGAAGAAACCGGCCAAGAAGACAGCTAAGAGAAAGAAAACGCAAAAATGACTGCGGATAACACCAGGACGACCTGCGGAACGACCCCGGAAACACCGGGACTTACGGCGTCACCAGCGACAGGAAGTTCCGATAACCCCTGTTCCAGGAAGTTTCGCTCAATCGTTTCTTCCGCACGGCTGACCCGCTCTGGAGGCGGACCATCGGAAGGTCTCGGGAACGTATGCGGACATGGGGTTTGCATTGTCATTGTCGGAAGAGTCCCCACCGCCCCGAACGAGAACGCGGTCCCGAAGGACCGCAAGATTCTCGGACTCACCTGCACGTCAGAGCCGTTCGAGGGCCTCCTCAAGGGCTCCGTCGACCAGGTGGGTATAGATTTCCGTGGTCGAGATGTCCCGGTGGCCAAGAGCTCGTTTGACCACGAGCAGGTCAGACGTGGCGGCATACAAGTGGGTGGCGAAGCTGTGCCTCAGCCCATGAGGGCCGAATATCTTTTCGATACCCGCCTCGGCCAGCCAGAACTTGACGCGGTTGGCCACCTGCCTCGACGAGATGCGCGTTCCACGGTTGGAGAGAAAAAGCGCGGTGATGGCGGTGCCCTGCTTTCGGCGTTCCGCGAGGTATCGGCGTAGGAGGAAGCGAAGATTGGACTTGAGGAATTTCACCTGCGGTACATTGCCCTTGGCGCGGATGTGCAGATGCTTGGCGTCCAAGTCAACATCGTCGATGTCCATAGAGACAAGCTCTTGGAGGCGGATACCAGTTCCCAAGAACAACTCGATGATAATCCGGTCCCGTCGTGCCAATGTCGATGACCGTCCGCGGAGTTCCTTGAGCAACCTCCGCTTCTCGGTCTCGGTGAGAAACACTGGAAGCGTACGCGGGAGCCTGCGCATAGTGACCGACCGAGCCGGGTTCTCCGGGACCAGTTCTGCCTCCTCGGCCCAAGCGAAGAAGGACCGCACAGCGGCCTTGAATCGGTGCAGTGACGCTGCTGAGCGCGGCGCACCACCTCGTGTCTCGGTCACCTTCGGATTGGTAAGGACCTTGTCGAGCATTGCGGGGGTTACCTGGTCCAGGGAGAGCTCGGGACGAATCAAGATCAGGACCCTGGCGAGGGTGCGCAGGTCACGCAGGTATGCGCTCACTGTATTCGGTGAGCGCCCATCCGCTACGAGCCTGCGGCCGAAGGCCTGGACAGCCCGTTCGACAAGATCAGCTGTTGGCATCAACCGTACCGCGCTAGAGGCGGCATCAATCATTGTCCTCGCCTTCCTTCAGGCTCCGGCCCATGGGCGTGTCCTTGGGCAGCGGCAGCTTGTTGATACGACCGGTCTCCTTGGCCCAGATCAGGAACATCCTGAACACCCGCCTGGTCTTCTCCACGGTGGGCTTCGCCCGCTTCTTGCCATTGGGCAGTTTCAAGAAAGCATCCGACTTGAAGAATTTCCCAACATGCGGCGCGAGAATGCCGGCGAGCTTCCGGTCGGCCCCGAAGAAGGCCTCGATCTGCCCGAAGTCCTTCCCGTAGGTATAGAGCGTCCGCTCCTTTTTGCCCTGGCCGCGAAGGTGTTCCAGGTAGGCCTGGGCGGCGTCATGCAGTGTTTCACTCATAGAGCTTCCTCCTTTCAAGGGGCTCAACTTATTGTATATCATAGCGTTACGCACATTTACACACAGGCCTTTAATGCGCTGGAAGTCAAGGCGTTCCTTGCCCATTCACCAAGAAAGATCAGGCTCTGGGCGGGCCGGGAGGAGCAGGACCGGGCCGTGGGGGATATCAAGGACGCAGCCATATCAGCGCTCGCCGTGCAGCATGTGCCAGCCAAATTGGCCGGGTCGGACGTGGAGGTTACCTTGAGGTCGAGGTTGCCCTGATGGCGCGGATATCCGCCAAGGAACGCAAGCTGGCCGAGACCCTGGCTAGTCCCGTGCTCTGGGGACAAGGATACCTGCGCAACCGGGACGGCTATCCGCGGGTCTACTGGCCGCACCAGGTGGAGGACCTGCTCTGCAGGGAAAGGAACATCATCCATCTGGACGGGCGTGATGTGGGTAAGAGTGTCTGTATCAGCACCGACGTGCTACACTTCGCCTTCACGACCCACGGCGGCCGGGGTCTGATCGCTGCGCCGCACCAAGGACATCTCGATACCCTGGTCGAGGAGATCGAGTTTCAACTTGACACTAATGCAGACCTCATGGCCAGCATCGCGCTCACCAAGTACGGCAAGCAGAAAATCCACCGCAAACCCTACTTCCGGTTGGAATTCACCAACGGCTCGATCCTCTACTTCCGCCCGGCCGGGGCCTACGGCGACGCTTTCCGCTCCCTGCACGTGGACCGCGTGTG
>QMSR01000204.1 GCA_003649695.1 Thermoplasmata archaeon | reverse complement strand
CGAGGGCGGCGAAATTGGCGTCGTTGCCGATGGCGATTTTCTCCCGCGGGAAATTGAGATACTCGGACAGGACTTTTCCGAGGTCAACGACACCCCAGCCTTTCAGGTTCGGCGGGCTGTGGGCAACGCCATCCTTATCCACTGGACCGGGGACACCCACTCCTATTGCGCAAAACTGTTCCGGGGACACCTGGAGGAAATCCAGAATTTCGCCCAGAAGTCCCATTTCGGCTTCAACGCCGCCTTCGGCAGGGGTGTCGCCTTCCGCAAAACCGAGCAGTTCACCGTGGGGGTCAAACACGCCGACCTTGGTGTTGGTCCCGCCTATATCTATGCCCAAGAACAATTTTTTATCGGCGCCCATAGTAAAAAATACTAACGGCAAATCGGAGCAAAGGCAAGGTGAAATCGGGAGATTACTTCATAATAGTTCCGCCGTGGATTTCGCCCTGTTCGTCAATCCACAGGTCGTTGACCTTGCGGACGGATGCATCCCAGGAATCCGGACCCCAGCCCCAAGCAAAAATCTGAAATGCAACCGTTTTCCCCGTGTGAGGGTCTCTCGCGTGGCACATAACATAAGTAAAGCGAGGATATCCACTTGGGCGGTCAACCTTAAACCCCGGTGGAACCCGCCAGTTAGTGTTTTTGGTGCTTGCGTTGTTGAAAAACCAAAATGTTCCCCAGGGCGCTGTTGATGGATAAGTTCCGTATTGGGAGTAGTAAGCCTGCGCCGCCTCGTAAATGTGCTTGAGGACCACCTTTGCCTCAGAGATTTTTGACTTGAGAGAAGCGGTGCGGAATCTGGGGATAGCCAGAGCCGCCAGAATCCCAATGATGACCACGACAATCATAATTTCCACCAAGGTGAAGCCGCCCCTTCGGTTCCACTGGCTATTTCCGGAAAATTTTCTCATCATTTTGCCCTCATTTGGGTCAATTGCGCGACGACATAGTCAATGAGTTTGGGATTGTATTTTTTCTCAAGATATTTGCGACCGGTTTTAGTTTTGCTGCTGTCGTCAATTTCCATAATTATAAACAGAGCAGGGATAAACTCGGAAAAGTCCAGAGAATCCGAGCGGGCTTTCTGGCGAAAACCCGTGATGTCTCCGGCAAAAAGGCTTTTGCGAAATGTAGGGTAGTATTGCAACGCCTTTTGAAGGGTCTGCAAATCGGCGCCGTAGCGCATTTTCTCTCGCTGGCGGACAAATTGGGCATAAACTTTCTCAGCCCGCTCGGATTCCTTGTCCCTCACGCATCCCGCCAGACCTAAAAACAGCGCAAGAACAAATATGTATTTGAGATACTTCATCTTACTTTTTATTTTAGTCAAAAGAGAAGGCTAAGGCAACCAAAATTTTAAGATGAGGAAGCAAAACTGGCAAACTGCGTTAAACAGGTTCGGAGCAGTGATAACAGCAGCCGGACTGCCCTTTACTCATCTGCTCGGATACATCGGGCTGGGGACAGCCACTGTCTGCGGGCAATGGATTAATCTGCTGAAAGACCGAAAGTTTGTCAGAATCATTTTTCCAATGGTTCTTTTTGTCGGGTATATTGGTATAAGGGTGATTTTTGTGGATGAAAGGGCGCCCGGTCTGGCGACCTTTGGAAATTTTCTGGCGAACTGGTTGATACCCTTCGCAATAGGATATGCAAACGGATTTATAATACATAAATTGCTAAGAATCTATATATATTCATTTGCAATTTTGATAGTTATTGGTCTGTTGTCTGCGGCTGGAATTTTACCTCATATCATTTTCGGGGAAAAAGTGTGGTTTGAGGGGATGCTATGGTGTTTTCATCACCATAATGCGCTGGCAAGTATGTTAATAATTGTGTTGTCACTGTCATTTTTTACCGGGAATTATCGCAAATTGACCTTCTGGATAACTCCTCTATTCATATTGGCGTTTTTCCTGACGGGTTCAAGAGGTTATTTGATAGCATTTCCCGTATTGCTATTCGGACTATTTTATGAAACGCTGAAATCCCGGAAAAAGATGGAGGGTATCGTTCTGGCAATTTCGCTTATTATCTTCACTCTGGCGGCGTTCGCAGTGCCAACAATTAGATATAGAATACAAACCATAACCGCTGGCGGGTGGAAAACCGAAATTCCGGCGCTATCCCGGTTTGGTTTCTGGGAAATCGGGAAATTAGCATTTGCGGAATCGCCGATATTCGGGATAGGTCCGGGGCAACTGCGGGTTAGAAAGGATTTGTTGCAAAAAGCAGAAAAATATGGACTACCCATTGATGAAAAAAGCGGAAAAGTGAGACATCTACATAATTTTTATATAACAATTCTCGCAGAGGATGGTGTAATCGGGATATTTTTATTATTATGGACGCTGTATGTTCTGGGCAAATCGCTATATTTAAAGAAGGGGTTATCCGCAAAGTTCATATGGGCATATTATGCTATTCTAATAGGAAATATGTTTGACTCGCAACTGCGGGGTCCATCAGGGGCAATAGATTTATTTTTTATAATGGGATTATTAATATCTAATGGTGAATCTAATAAGCCACGGTAACTGTGCCAGTGCAGACGATTTCGCCATCTACCTCAATCACATACAGATACACCCCTGGCAGAACGGGATTGCCGTCCATATCGGTGCCATCCCAGACGGCTTTTATAATGGCATTTCCGCCGGATGGGACATCTATTGTGTTTACTAACACATTGTGAACATCGTATAAATATATCTTCCCCTCATTATATCCCATATTGGGGAACCTAAAATAGACGAAATCGTGAATGTTATCACCGTTCGGTGTGAACGGATT
>QMSR01000203.1 GCA_003649695.1 Thermoplasmata archaeon | reverse complement strand
GCTCCTGAACGAGGAGGTCGAGGATATGGAGGAGGACGAGGCCATAGCCGCGCACCTCAGCTCTCTGTCTAGGCATGTGAGGCACGACGTCGAGGAGCGCCTGAAGAGGGGTGAGCTGAAGGCGATAGTGTCCAGCACGAGCCTGGAGCTTGGGATAGACATAGGGTACATCGACCTGGTGGCCCAGATAGGGTCGCCGAAGTCCGTCACGAGGGCCCTCCAGAGGGTCGGCAGGGCCGGCCACAGGCTCCACGAGGTGAGCAAGGGGAGGTTCGTCGTCGTCGACAGGGACGACGCGGTCGAGGTCGCGGTTATGGTGAGAGAGGCCCTCCGCGGCCACCTGGACATGGCCAGGATCCCCGAGAAGGCCTTAGACGTCCTGGCTCAGCACGTGGCCGGCATGGCCGTGGAGAGGAAGTGGGACGCTAGGGAGGCCTTTGAACTCGTCAGGAGGGCCTATCCGTACAGGAACCTGACGTGGGAGGAGTTTGAGTCCGTCCTGAGGTACCTCTCAGGAGGGTACTCGGAGCTGGAGACCTACAAGGTGTACGGGAAGATCTGGTACGACCCCGACGAGGGGGCCTTCGGGAGGAGGGGGAGGTACGCCAGGGTCATCTACGCCACCAACATCGGGACGATACCCGACGAGGTGGCGGCCAGGGTCTACAACGTCGAGAACAACAGGTACATCGGCAACCTGGAGGAGGAGTTCGTGGAGCGCCTCTCGCCGGGGGACAGGTTCGTGCTAGCCGGGAGGGTGTACGAGTTCGTTAGGGCCAAGGGCCTCAAGGTCTACGTCAAGCCAGCGTTCGACCAGAAGCCCACCGTTCCATCCTGGTTCAGCGAGATGCTCCCCCTGAGCTACGACCTGGCCGTTCAGATCGCTAGGTTCAGGGCCCGCATAGCCAGGGAGATAGAGGAGGGGCGAGATCAAGAGGAGATCGTGGCCGAGATCGCGAGGGAGTGTTCCACGGACGAAAAGGCCGCCAGGGCGATCTTTGAGTACATCCGGGAGCAGCTGGCCTTCCTGCGGTCTCTGGGGGTGGATGAGTTTCCGTCGGACGAGGTCATCCTGGTGGAGACCTACCTATCAGAGGACGGGAACTCCTACCGCGTCTTCCACACGCTCGTGGGCAGGAGAGCGAACGACGCGCTCTCCAGGGCTCTGGCCTACGTGGTCGGGCGGAAGGTCGGCAGGAACCTAGGCGTGGTCGTCGCCGACAACGGCTTCGCCCTGGTCTTCCCGAGGGGGGTTGAGCCCCAGGGGCTTCTTGGCGAGCTGGACCCCAACGGGTTGAGGGACACCCTCCGCTCGGCCCTGGCGAACACGGAACTCCTCAAGAGGAGGTTTCGGCACGTCGCCGCCCGCGGCCTGATGATCCTGAGGAACTACAAGGGACATGAGATAAGGGTCAGCAGGCAGCAGGCCAGCGCGGAGACGCTACTCAAGGCGGTCTCGGACATAGAGGGCTTCCCCCTCCTGAGGGAGACGTACCGCGAGATCATGGAGGACTTCATGGACGTGGAGACCGCCGAGCTGGTCCTGAGGTCCCTGAGGGACGGGAGAGCCAGGGAAGTCGAGCTGCCTCCACTGAACGTCCCGTCGCCCTTCTCCCACGGGATCGTACTGCAGGGCCTCAGCGACGTCGTCCTCATGGAGGACAGGAGGGCCATGCTTGAGAGGTTCCACAGGATGGTCTTGGAGCTCGTGGAGGCTGGCCAGCGCGTCGGGGGAGGGTGAGCGCTTGTCCGTCAGGGTGGGCGACGTCACGATCTTCCCCCACGGGGCCTTCCTCCACGACTTGGGCGCCCTCCTGATTGCCGACCTGCACATAGGGTACGAGGAGGTTCTCCTGGAGAGCGGGATCCACCTCCCCCGGAGCCAGTACGGCAGGATCAAGCTCGCCGTCCTAGACGCGCTGGAGCGGTTTGACCCCGATCTCCTGATCCTCCTGGGGGACGTGAAGCACGAGTTCGGGGGGGCCACCAGGCAGGAGTGGGTGGAGGTGCTGGACCTGATAAGGAGCCTCAAGGAGTCGGTCGAGATCCACGTCGTCCGCGGGAACCACGACAACTATCTGATCCCCATCTTGAGGAGGGAGGATGTCCCCCTCCACGACCCCGGCCTGGCGATGGGCCGATACTACCTCGCTCACGGGCACAAGCCCCTAGGGGTCCTCCCTGAGGGAACCGAGTTCCTGATAATGGGTCACGAGCATCCGGCCATAGGCCTCAGGGACGAGCTGGGGGTCAAGCGGAAGTTCAAGTGCGCCCTCTTGGGAAGCCTAGAGGATTGGTCGCTGCTGGTGCTCCCAGCGATCTCCCCCCTGGCCCCCGGCACGGACATCCTATCGACCCCTAGGAGGGACCTCCTCAGTCCCCTGCTGGCGAGCCTGGATCTGAGTCAGTTCGAGGTTATCGTCACCGATCAAGAGGCTGGGACGGTTCTAATGGGGACGGTGGGCCAGCTTCGGAGGGTGCAAGGCATCCCGATAAACCTGTGACCTCGGGGAGCCTCAGATGAACATCATGACCGCCAGGGTCACCAGGGACATGAAGCCCAACTCCCTCAGCCCTGAGGTGAAGTGGCCCGTCCTGACCGTCCCGAGGCTCAGGGCTATGACCGTGGTTTGCGCGAAGGCCTGTAACAGAATTGCGCTTCGAACGGTCTCGGAAGCCACCTTGGAGATAGCCTCCACGTTCAGTATCCTGAACATCAGGACGTACGAGCTCACTACCAAGAAGAACGCGAGCAGCGCCGTCAGATAGTTCGCCATCTTCTGCCCCTCGGTGTCCATCCACAG
>QMSR01000202.1 GCA_003649695.1 Thermoplasmata archaeon | reverse complement strand
TCTTGAAGTTGGACTCGGAGAAACCTATGCAGCCCGGTTGGACGTCGATGGTGACAGTTCTATGGACTATGATCTGCGATATTCCAACAATGTCCTGACAATGTATAATTGCACATCAGGAGCCGTTGTAGCAGGGACTGCGAATGGGTCGATAGGTTCTTATCCGTATACTGATACGGTTGTTGAGATGAGTTTCAGTCCGGCGCACGATCTACCGGGTTTTGGAGAGTGTAATACTCGGCTCAAAGCTCGAGGATGGGCTGGGAATGAATTTGATAAGCTTGGTGAGGATAATACCTCCGTGTTCCTGCTGAATGAGGCGCCAATATGCGTACCGGTTGGCGAGGATGTCTGTTACTGCACCAACACGAGCTTTGACGGCTCTGGTTCTTATGACCCGGATGGCACAATCGACCTGTACGAATGGGACTTTGACGGCGATGGAACTACTGATGCTACCGGAGTAACGGCGAGTTACCACTTTGATGTTGGAGGTCACACAGTCACCCTGACGGTTACGGATGACTATGGATTCAAGTGCGCGAGTACCATCACGGTATGGGCGTATGAGAACCCGATCGCCAACTTCACAGTCACGGAAGTGGACTTCGGAACGCCTACCGAGTTTACGGATACCACGACTGGTGGAACACCGCCATACACCCACCGCTGGGACTTTGACAATGATGGTGCTTATGAATTCGAAGGAGACTACCCAAACCCGACACATACTTATCCTGCTCCGGGAGATTACACGGCATGCCTGAATATAACCGATTACAATGGTTGTGTTGATGAGGTGTGCAAGCCAGTGCATGTGGAAAACCTGCCACCTGTTGCCAAATTCGACTTCGATGGCACCGGGTGTAAAGAGGGTATGTTGGACGCATCGGATTCCTACGATCTTGACGGCTCTATCGCCGTGTACGAATGGGATCTTGACAACAATCACGTCTATGGTGAACCTGCTGATGATATCGGCGTCACCTGTACATTCGGTCCTGTCCCTGTCCCGCCAGAAGATTACTGGATTGGGCTTAAGGTGACTGATGATGCGGGCGTGTCTAACACCACGAGAAAGCAGATATCATTGACTGGCGACCCGAATGCGGACGCGACGGCGGATGGCTCCGATGGACCTGTTCAGATTATAGGGGCAGGCAAGATGGTGACGTTCTGCGGAAATGAATCGCATCACCCGTATGAGGCTGCTGGTGCCGTTATAGTCCGTTACAACTGGGTGATATTGGGCGCCCACTACACCACCACAGACCCGGATGAGTGTTTCAATGTCTTCATAAATGAGACCACCGTGGCACGTCTGACTGTGGTAGATAATTACGGTTGCACAGACTCAGACACTGTCAGTCTGTGGAAGCCGAAGCCGCCGGCTCAGGGTGTACCAGTCATGACACCAGCCGGAATGCTTGCACTCATCGGTATGTTGTGCATCATCGGCGCGGGTAGGGTCATTACGAAGGGCAGGAGGTTGTAAATCGTCATGAATTATGTGGACATAGTTACAATCTGCTACAATTCTGGTGATTATGTGGGTAGACCGATGCATTTATATAGGATGGAGTAATTGAATGGCAGTATATGCTTCTCGGTTCGTTTGGATCCGGGTGTATAAAAGAACCAAAAATGGAGGTATGGGCGAAAAAATCCATGAAATTCACGCGAACGGAAAAACGGCATCTCCACGCAGATGGTGAAACAAGATCTGCGTGGCGGTGTTTTCCATATACGCATTCCCGCGTATATGTGATATCGAACAACGAACAACACGTAAACAGGTTCTAAAAAAACCTGTGTGCTTGCGCGAGTAATTCGCGTATAACACAAAAAGGAGAATACGAACATGAATACAAAGAAAACGGCAGCATCTATCATTGTAATGGCGATGGTGGTTCTAACTGCCTTTGCGGCTATTGTGATGCCTGCGGGTGCTGCTTGCAACAGCGGAAGTTCAAATGTGCTGATATACGAAAGTAGCAGTGATGGACTCCCTCCTATCACATACTTCACGCAGACCATCACTCAAACGACAAATCCTGCGGACATCAACGCAGCAGGACTATCGAACTATGACACTCTTCTTATATGGAGGGAGTGTAGCCCGGACACGAGGTTTACTGCAACCCAACATGCGGATATCAACAACTGGGTCAACAGCGGTGGCAAACTGGTGATATGGGATACCGAGTGCACACCGTCGGTTGACTACAGCTGGCTCGTATATCCATTCACGACGAACAACCCAGGAGCATGGGGTGCCACAGGCGGAACCCTGACCATCGCGGAGGAAAACACGCTTTCCAGCTCAGACCCGACTTCACTATATTACCTCGACATAGCGTCAATCTTGACCACAGATGCGGTGGGCGATGCCAACGTGATGACCACGCGTGATACTCACTGGTGCCTCGATATGAATGCAACCAATGTCAACGGCGTAGATGGTCCGGTGCATACCTATGCCCACTATGGAAATGGCTTGATAATTTGGTGCGGTCTAGATGGGGACTACATAAAACATTCAACTGTAGGCGCCGCCGCGTTGCGACAGGTGATAATCAATGAGTTCAATCAGACATGGGACAACACTACTGGAGCAGATCCTTGCGGTCTTCCATGCGGTGTTCATGTAGTACCAGAAGCGCCATGCTGCGTACCAGTCCCGGTTGGACCATGTCCACCTGGTGATACAGCAGTACCACTACTGACACCATTCGGTGCAGTGCTGCTGATCGGACTTCTTGCGATAGCAGGAGTCGCAGGTATTAGAAGAAGAACGTAAACACTT
>QMSR01000201.1 GCA_003649695.1 Thermoplasmata archaeon | reverse complement strand
TTGGAGATGTCATCGTAGAGCGAGCAGGTCACGGTCACCGTGGGGGTGTTAGTCCAGATTGGCAGGGCATCCACGCCGACCACCGGCGGAGTGCCATCCTGCCGTGCGCACACCACATTTGACCATTCGGAGAAGTGATAATCCCCGCCCTCAATGTATTTGTATCTGATTCTGTAGCAGTATCTTGCGCCGTTGGCGAGGGGGTCATCGGCGTGGGAACTTGTCCTGTCCAGCCCGATAGTGTAGGAATCTCCCACGGCATCGGCAAGCGGAATCGGGAAAATGGACCAGAGGGTATCGTTGTAGAGGTTATCAAGCGAATCGGGGAATTCGGTCTCGCCGCTGTCCGCCCGGAGCACCTGAATGTGATACACATACGGCGATGCCCCATCGGGCAGGGTCCAGTGGATTGTGCAGGTGCTTCCCCCAACGATTTCGGGAAGCGGCTCAAGTGTGGGGGAACCCTGCGCCCACATCACCGCAAATCCTATCAATGCTATCCCTATTACGCCAAGTCTTCTCATATCTTAACTCCTTTTATCTTAATTTCCACCGTTGCCTCTATCGGATAAACAGGACAGAGCGCTCCACACTTTTTGTCCCGGTCGTTGCCTTTATGAAGTAAACTCCGCCGGGGAGTTCCCCACCGGTGTCATCGGTGCCGTCCCAGATGAAGTTGTGCGCACCCGCAGAAAGTTCTCCCCGCCACAGTGTCGTGACCAGTTTGCCATCGGCGGAGTAAATAGCCACGCTGACATCTTCAGAAGCGGGCACGCTGATGTTCACAGACACTCTTGAATTGAACGGGTTCGGATGCGCCAGGACATCAAGTTTTTGCGGCAGAGCGGATTTGCCCTCAAAGGCTATCCTATAAATTCCCGGCTCAAGGGCGACCTGCCCAACGGCGGTCATATCCACTGTTCCGCCGCCGGCATAAAGCATAAGACCCGCAGGAACCTCTTTGGGATTCCACCGGAGAGTGGTTCTTTCGGGGATTTCCACCTGCCACACGCCGTCGGCGGAGATATCCCTTATCATTCTCCGGTCGCCGTCCACCAGAGCGGGCAGAACCACCTCGGGCGGAGCAGGTGGCATAGCCAAATCCAGCGCATCGCTGCCGGCACCGATTATCAACTGCTGTGTTCCCGCACGGAGTTCAACGCTCCAGGCGGGTTCTGTCTCCACCCGCCCGAACATTCCCTCGGGCACACTGTATTCGCAGGAATCAGATACCAGAATCCAGTATCCCTTGCCGGGTTCAAGCGTTGTGGCGAGTTCATAACTTTCGCTCAGCGGATTGAACCATATCAGACTGCCCATAGCAAGGGCTTCCTCGGGGGTGAGGTCAAACCAAGTGGTGTCGGTTATCCCGCTGACCATATAGTATCCCGCCACCGGCAGAACCCGGGTCACATAGGGGATGTGATACCCGTGAATCATAATGTCCATATCGCCGGGGTTGTAAATCCAGTATCCATAGCCGATTTCAAGTTCATCCACGGGGGAATAGCCGGCACCAGCCGTATATGTCAGCGCACCCAGCGCCGACGGGAAAACATCGCGGTAGTTGGTGCTTCTGGGAAGTATCGGCAGACCAACCATATTCCAGCCGTGATACAGATGGACAACCATAGAATCGGCAACCCAACTGGAATCAACATAGTGATACGGCACAGAATATCCGCTCTCGTTGCCGTAGGCATCAATTGTGGCGATGTGGAAGAACCTGTGCGGCGAACCCACGATGATTGACCTCGGAAGAACCAGCCTGTGGGAATAGGTCGGCTCCTCAATCGTGATGATGTCCGGGTCGCCGAGGCACAGCCACGAGGAATCGGCGGCGTGCTCAACACGATAGGCATTGCCCATCCCGCCGGAACCATAATCCGGCGGAGTGGTGTCGCTCCACTCTATAACCACATACATCTCGCCGTCAATGAACTCCGGATACACCGTGTCAATCCTGACTGGGCAGGGCGGAGTGCCCTCACGGAAACCGATTTGAGTTCCCTGCACCTGATTGCCAAAGTTGTCCACAGTGATGATGGTGTAGTAATTGTCCCTGAAATTGTTCCCCGGATTGGGGTCGGCATCCTCAAAACAATAGACCTCGGTGAGCGGATTGTGGTCTATCGTGGTAATCAGTTCTCCCAGATCGCCCGGGGTGTCCGAGCGGTAGAGTTGATATGAACCCATCCCGATTCCGGCATCGTAGGATTTGTGCCAGCAGACCTTGATTTTCACCTGGTCGGTGCAGACAGCAAGGGAGCGGATGCTGTCCACCGAGCGGGGCTGCGGCGGCGTGTTGTCAAACCGGGTGTTGACCACATTGGAGTAGTTGGACACATTGCCGAAATGGTCCACAGCCCACACACGGAAATAATACTGCGCCTCTTCAAGTCCGCATATCTGGAATGTCAGGGTGTCCCAGTCGTTGCAGTCGCCGTCGTCGGGGTTGCCCAGAACGCTGTCGTGAATCCAGTATGGTCCGTAGGTGTGCAGTCCTGCGGTGAACTCCGGATTTGACGCCTGCTGAATGTAGATGGAATCGTAATCGCAGTGGCTGGAGTCTATAATCTGGAGCGTGACGCAATCGCCGGTGGACCAGGTGGGCAGACTCACCAGCGCCGGGTCCGTGATTCCCAAATCCGCTGTGGCGGTGTCATAACTGCCGCAATACGGGGTCATTGAATAGTGCCCCAGACTGTCCACGGTGATGACTATGTAAAGATATGTCTCATTGTCCTCAAGGGGGAGCACCGAGCCGTCATCACGGAAGTAGAAACTTGTGTCGGTGCGCCAGGTGTCGGCGGCGGTGT
>QMSR01000200.1 GCA_003649695.1 Thermoplasmata archaeon | reverse complement strand
CGGGGGCCTGTGGTGCGTCCACAGAAACTGCGAGGGGGCCAACGTGCACCACCGTACGGAAGGACGCCTGAACCTCCCCGGAGTAGTTCACCCAGAGGTCGTACTCCCCCGTGGGGGCCGGACCGAGCTCCAGAGAGACGGAGCCCTCGGGCGGCGCGCTGAAGCTCCAGTTCTCCCTGTGATCCTCGTTGACCAGCGTCACGGAGAGGACCCCCTCGCCGGGTGCCGGTGATCCCGCCTGGTCGAAGACGGAGTAGGTGATGTTCAGGTGGCCGTAGGGTACCAGGGCCGTCCTGTCCAGTGTAACGAGTATCGTTCCCCCCGGCTGGGCGGCGACGGGGAGTGCCAGGAGGAGGGCTAGGCTAGCCGCCAATGACCTCCTCAATCTTCAGCACCACTTCCTCGACGAGGTCGTAGAGGTCCGTGCCCTCTATCTTTACCTCCTCCCCCTTCGGGCCGGTTATGATGGCCGTGTAGATGCCCCCTTCCCTCACGATGCTCACGCTCACGCCCATGCTGCCTGATAGATTCTTCTTCTACTTAATCCACTCACCTACGTGGAGGTCGTCTGGAACCTCGGGGCGGCCCTGGAATACCTCAGCAGGATGGGCTGCAGGAGGGTCCTGGTGCAGCTCCCCCAGGGGATGACGCACGCGTCCGAGAGGTTCCTCTCCGCGGTCGAGGATCGCTCGATGGAGGCCCTGCTGTGGGGCAGGCCCGCCTACGGGGCCTGCGACGTCGTGGATCCCGAGGCTGCCGGCGCCGACTGCCTCCTCCACGTGGGCCACCTCCCCTTCCCATGGCTGACCCCCGAGAGGGCGGTCTTCTACGTCCCGCCCACGGAGGTCGACGTGGGGGCCGTCGCCGACGCCCTGGCGGACCGTCGGTCGGTGGCCCTCGGAGGACCGGCCGGCGTCCTCCCCTGGCTTCCCAGGGTAGCCGGGGAGCTCAGGAGGAGGGGCGTGGACGCGGGTATCTGCGAGGGGAGGGGGAGGGCGAGGTGGCCCGGGCTGGTCCTGGGATGCAACTTCACCTCCCTGCTCTCCTGCAGGGGGGAGCCCGTGGTCGTTTCGGACGGCTCCTTCCACGCCCTGGGCCTCGCCCTCCTCCTCGGGAGGCCCGTGGTGCGCGTGGACCCCCTAGGGCGGGCGGAGACCGTGGACCCCATGCCCACCCTCAGGAGGAGGTACGCCCTCATCCACGGGGCATCCGGGGTGCGGAGCTGGGGCGTGATCGTCTCAGACATCCCGGGCCAGAGGAGGGAGGAGCTGGCCTCCTTCCTCTGCCGCAGCATCAGGGATGCTGGCCTGCGCTGCTGGCAGGTCAGGGTGACGGAGGTGACCCGGGCGGTGGACGACCTCGGCCTCGAGGCCCTGGCCAACACCGCCTGCCCCAGGGTGTCCATCGAGGACTCCCCAATGCACAGGATCCCCATCCTCACGCCCTTCGAGACCCTCCAGGCCCTGAGGCTGGCCGCGGGGGGTAGGCTCTCGAGGAAGTACGTTATGGACGTGATGTTCTAGCCCACTACGGCCCCCTCGACCTCGAGGGCGCCCCTCTCGAACCTGTCCAGGGAGTACGGTGCCGGGTCGAAGGGGGGCTTCTCACCCAGCATCATGGAGGACATGATCATCCCCACGGCCGGGGAGATCATGACGCCGTGGCCGGAGTAGCCGCAGGAGACGAAGACGTTCTCCAGGCCGGGGAGCCTGTCCATGATCGGCTTCCTGTCCGGGGAGACGTCGTAGCACCCGGCCCACTGCCTCAGGATCCTCACGTGCCTGAACTTCGGTATGATCTTGGTTGCGATGGTGGAGAAGGCCTGGAGGAACCAGGTCGAGGTGGAGAGGTTTAGCCCCGGCCTCTCCCTCGGGTTCCCGATACCCCCTACGATCTCCCCGAGATAGGTCTGGTTGAAGTAGATCCCGTAGCGGAAGGAGATGATCATGGGCTTGAGCCACCTCCTCATGCCCTCGGTGCACATGGCCTCGTGCCTCTCGGGCCTCGTGGGTATGCTCACGCCGAGCTGGGCCGCCAGGTCCCTGCAGAACGTCCCCGCGGCGATCATGACGTTCTCGGCCTCCACCGCGCCCCTCTCGGTGAGGACCTTCCTGACCCTCCCATCCTCGACC
Source organism: Thermoplasmata archaeon (assembly GCA_003649695.1). Taxonomy (GTDB): domain Archaea; phylum Thermoplasmatota; class Thermoplasmata; order Thermoplasmatales; family B87-G9; genus B87-G9. The sequence continues at coordinate 693 of QMSR01000200.1, read as the reverse complement.
CTGAACCCCGTGACTGGGGTGTAGGTGTAGATCCTGACCCCCCTCTCCCTGAGCCACTTTTCGAGCCCCCACAGCAGGAGGAAGGGCTGCAGCACCCCGTCGGTGGGGTTGTAGTTCGCCCCGATGATGAAATCCGTGTTTATCTCGGGCACTATCTCCCTGGCCTCCTCGGGCTCCAGCCACCTGGTCTTCACGCCCAGGGAGTTCTGCAGCCTCCTCATCCTTTCGAACTCCCTCTTCTCCTCCTCCGTGTGGGCCAGGATGAGGTAGCCCCCCTGGTTGAACCAGATGGGGTAGTTCACCTCCTCAGCAATGCGCTCGAAGACCCCCACGCTGGCCTTGGTCAGCTCTATGTTCTCCCTCGTCCCCCACTGCTGCCTAACGCCTCCCCCGTTCCTGCCGCTCGCCCCATAACCTATGTACTTCTTCTCCAGGACAACCACGTCCGTCACGCCCTTTTTGGCGAGGTAGTAGGCGGTGAAAAGGCCGGTTACGCCCCCTCCGATGATCGCAACCTTTGCCTTCTCCTCCATTTGAACCCTAATCCCTCAGTGCCTTTATACCTATTAGGACGAGCGCGGCTATGGCCGCCACCACGAGGGGCCAGGGGTTGAGGCCCCCGAGCACCGTGAACTCCACCACGGCCTCGGAGCAGTTGCCGAGGTCGTCGTAGCCCACCAGGCGGATCTCGTG
>QMSR01000199.1 GCA_003649695.1 Thermoplasmata archaeon | reverse complement strand
TTCCACCTGTGGGGCGACAGCGTGTTCTCCGCCGACACAACGCCCGCGGTAATTCCCGCCGGCGAGGAACGGGAATTTGAGGTGATATTCCATCCTGCGGCAGAGACCACCTATGCCGGCACCATAGCCGTGGACATCGGATACGAGACACATCTGGTCTATCTTTTCGGCGCCGGGAAACTGTGTCCGCTCGCCTTCTCCGCCGAGCCGCTGACCATCACGCCCAACGGCGATGGATTTTATGACTATACCACATTCACTTTCCCAATTCGTGGGGAGAACAAAGTAGAAATTTTCGGGATGAACCTATCTTTGATTAGAAAACTCAGTTCGCAGGAACTCAGGATGATATGGAACGGGACAGACGACGGCGGGAAACTGTGCCCCGCCGGGGCATATATCTATATAGCGTGGCATAACGGCGAAATTATATCAAAGGGAATTATTGTAGTGGTTAGATAGAACGCAAAATACGGGGAATTAACTATGAAAAAAGCGGGGATATATATTTTTCTGGCGTTTGCGATTGCATTTAGCGGGGAATTTAGATGGAGCGCCAAGAACACCGGTATGGGCGACGGGGGTTTTTCGCTTGCGCTTGATGCCGGGGGGATATTCTACAATCCGGCGCTGGCGGGGGCATTCGGCGGCGGAGTGCTCTCCGCCGGATACGGTCTTCGGCTGACGGGGATTGAATCCTCGGCGGAATCGGGATACATCGCCTACGCCAGACCCCTTGGCTGGAGCGCCGGCGCAGGATTGCTCTGGAACTTTGAGAAAATCTCAACCTATCAGATGCTGCGCCTCGGCGGGGCGTTCGCATACAGAATAGAACTTGCCGGCACACTGACGGTGGGTGCCGGAGTGAACTGGCTTCAGCGCCATTACGACCTTCCTCCCGATGACCCGCTGGCATCCCGGGGCAACCCCTCGGCAGTCTCCTTTGACGCCGGAATACTCTGGCAGTTCGGCGATAAATTCGCCGTGGGCGTCTCCGCCTGCGACATAAACGAGCCCGACCTCGCCCTCGGCGACCAGAGTTCCGAGGCGACAAAACTCCCCCGAAGAATCGGCGCTGGAGTATCATACAGATTGAACCAGTATTTCATCCCCGAAATCGGGCTGGTTCAAAGGTCGTTCGTGGTGGGAGAGAAATCAAATCCGGAATATCACTTTGGGTTCTGCGGCGGGCTGTCGTCGGGGACACTGTTCTGGCGCGGCGGTATAACCCCCGAGGCATTCAATTTGGGCGTGGGCTGGAGAACCTCTCTGCTTTTTACCGGGATGGACATAGACTATGCCTTCGGGCTGCCGCTGGAAAAATCCCTTCGCTCCGCGGGACAGACACAGCACTATTTCGGAATCACTTTCTACGGGAAACCCACCCGCACCCGCAGGGGCGATGTGTGTGTCAAAAAAATCTGGATAGAGGGCGACCGCAAGGTGGGACGGAAAATCACCATCAAAGCGGCGATTAGAAATGCGGGGAAAATCACTCTCCGGTCAATTCCCTGCGCACTCGCCATAGGCGACCCCGAAGGGAAATGGAGGATGATATACCCCACAAAATACATAGACTCGCTCGCCGCCAAGGAGTCCGAAATTGTGGAGTGGAACTGGAAGCCCAAAAAACCAGGGGAATACACCATCCGGGTCGCCGCAGATGACGACGGTGGGAAAATCCCCGATGTGTCCGGCACCATCCCCGAAACCGACGAGGATAACAACATACTCACGGAAAAAGTCGTCATCGCCGGGGCGGACTCAATCTATGTGAAGCCGAAATTTACCACGCTCACGGCGACCCATCTGATAGTGAAGGTTGAGGAGGAGCCGGTGGTTCCGGTGGTGTTCTTTGCGCCGGGGTCGTCGGAACTTTCGGACGAGGCGAAGGGAATCATCTCCGTAATCGCCGGACGGATGGAACGCAACCCCGACGCAAAACTTGTGATTTACGGATACTTTGACCCCTCCGACGGCGACGCCGACCCGAAAACTCTGGCGCTGGCAAGGTCTGACGCCATCAGGGGGGAAATTTTGAGGAAATACCCCGACCTTGCCGACAGAGTGCTGGTGAGCAAAGGGCACGACTTCAAAAAACCAAGGCTGACAAGCCGCTATTCAAAGGGCGACCCCCGTGTCGCCGAGGAAAACCGCCGGGCGGAGATAAAGGTCTTTCTGCGTGAGGGGATGGAGCATCTGTCCCGGGAGCAATCTATACATGCGCTTGAGAGGAACGATGAGTTTCTGCTCGTCATAGTGGGGCATCGGCGGGAGAACGAGCCCGAAAACACCGGGCTTGCCCGTGCGGATTCGGTGCGGAAAGAAATTATCCGCCAAAAGCCAGAACTTGCCCGCAGAATCGTGGCGGAGGAGAAAGTCGCCGCCGACACCGGGATTGAGTTCGTCCTTGACCCCGACGGAATTGCGGTGCGCCCGAGGGAGAGATATCCGATATCGGAGATGTGGAAAAATCCGCAGCCGTCCCGCAATGTGATACTCATCTCACGGACGGGATTTGAGAACGCAAGGCGATGGGAGGTCAAAATATCCAGCGCCGATGGTTCGCTGACGCACACGATAGTCTCCGGTGAGGGCGCCCCGCCGGATTCGGTGCTCTGGGACTGGAGCGTGGGCGAAAATCAGTTCCTCGCCCCCAACACCGAGTATGTCCTCTCGGTGGACATAGCGACCGACGAGAGGGAGTATCATTTTGCCTCGCCGGAGAAAATCCGTGTGATTCCACGGAAGCAGATGGAAGCCATAGAAAATATGCTTCTGGTGGAGTTCAATTTTGACGAGACCGAGCCAGTGTCACACTATCTTG
>QMSR01000198.1 GCA_003649695.1 Thermoplasmata archaeon | reverse complement strand
GGATCAGATGCTCGACAAGCAGGATCAGATGCTCGACAAGCAGGATCAGATGCTCGACAAGCAGGATCAGATGCTCGACAAGCAGGATCAGATGCTCGACAAGCAGGATCAGATGCTCGACAAACTCGACTCATTCCATCATGACACGGTCCAGAAATTTGACACGATGGATGTGAAATATGACAAGGTTTCGGATAAACTTGATAAGATGGATAAAACACTTGATAAACTCGCGAACGCAATTCTAAAACTCGTCGAGAAGACGGGATAAAGCCGTTATAGATATATGAAATATTGATTAATGTATTTCTGAAGAACAAGAGTTGAAACAGAGCTTTGCGGAGCATCCGGGAGATGAAGCAGAAGCAGGGTGGTGTTTTATTACAGAATATGTTCGCAGTGAATAGATAGGTATGCGGGATATGCTATTTACGAACCCGTGTATGGTCGGGAGAAGAGAGCGCACCTGCAGAATATTGGGAAAATTAATGACCTATTTATTCCTCAAATATCCCTTCCTCAACCTCCCATAAGAATCTCAGAATATGGTTTAATGTGAATACCCAACCCCCTCTCTTTTACAATAATTGATAACCTTCCGTTCATTTGTTACAAATATCCCTTTATTATACTTTGCCATCGCTATACTGTCCTGCTCCCCCGGCCCAAAACTTGGAGGCAACTCCATCGTAAAAAGTAATTCTTTTTCGGTTGGTGATTTAATACCTATCCTGTTTTCCTTGATTAAATCAAAAACACCTTCAACATGTTTATATCCCAATCTCCTTGCATGTTTCAATTCATTAAAAACACCCGGAGAAATAAACAATTTTGTTCTTTCAAATACCTCAAAAAGCAATTCCAGTTTCTCTATTTTGGCGAACGGAAAGAATGTTGGTATCCAGTAAGATCATTATGCATTCCTTATTTTTTTAGTCGCTCAACCCCTTTCTTAATATCCCCCCTGTCCTCTTTCGGTACCTTAATCGGTATTCCCCTGTCGATCAGGATATCCTTGAACTCTAGGATATTCACCCCACCTATCTCAGCGGCTTTACTCAGGGTAACCTTTTCTTTTCTGTAAAGTTCTATTGCCGCAGTTAATCTGAGCTCAGTTTTTGCCTTAAACAAAGTTCTTATGGCATTCTCCATGACCTCGGACTTATTGTGGTAATAACCTGCCTCTACGATCGCTTCTATCTCCTGTTTGTAAATCATTGGTATATGGACACTTGACATTTTTATGCTATATTATATCTTGATTTTGGTGCTTATAAACCCGACAAAGTCGAGACATAGTAAATGCCGTGAGGGCATTATTGGTAATTTAGTCCCCAACTAATTCCAGACCCAAACAGCCCAAACGATGAAGGTAGAAGATCGTAGATGTATCACATATCACAGTTTCAGGCATTTTGCGCATCTCGCTTAAGTTCCCCTGTCGTCAGGTCGAAAATGGAAACACCATATCGTCCCAGTATCTGAAGGAAACCGACTCGAGAAAGACCAGCTAATTCAGCCGCTCGTCCCGAAGAGAGTCTATCCTACTCGTATAGTTTTACAGCCGCTGCAATGCGAATTTCGCGTGAAATATCCTTAGGAGTTTCTTTCAATGAGAGTAATACTTCATCCGGTAATTCAATCTGTACTATTTTCATATAACTGTATCTGTTTGCGGTTCAGTTCTCATGGAATTTCATCTTTCGGAGACAGAGATATCGTTTTTGTAGGCGGATTTCAATGTCTTTTCTGTGGATGTCAAGACAGGACGCCCGGCATAACCCGGGCCAACGACCCCGATCATTGCCGTTACAGGAACGGAGCCAAGAGGAACATCGTGATGTTCGTTATTCCGTGCGACAGGGTTATCCCAGTAAGGCTTCTGGTTTTCTGGAATGCATAACCGTAAAAGAGACCGACCCCGAACACGAAGAGAAGGTCGGGGGGGGATTGCCAGCCGATGTGCATTGAAGCAAACAAAATGCTTGTGAAGACCAATGCATAGAGCTTTCCGGTTAATTTTTCTGCATGGGTCTGTATCAGACCCCTGAAGATGAGCTCCTCCGAAAAGCCGGTGAATATCATCAGTATTGCAGCCGGAATTAGAAAGGTTTCCGGTGTAAGAGACGCTATTAAGGGGGAGGGTCTCAGGAGTGAGTAATCCATAAACCCCAGAAAAAAGCCCGTTATCGCGATCGGAAACTGAATTTTCCAGTTACCCGGCCTTAAACCGATAAACCTCTTTGTTAACATCTGCGATTTTATCAGAAGAATTGCAATAACAAAGAGGGGGGTGTTTATCACAATGAACCAGTATATCTGCTCTAAGGGGGCTACCGGCATCGATGTACTCAGCATCCTTATCAAGGGGGCGAGGGTAAGGCACTTCATGAAATTTGAGAGATCATATTCCCTGCGTATTGATTGATCCTTAAATTTTTTTCGAGGACGTGACCATGGGAGCGCTGTTACTCTAAAATTTTGCCCTCTGAGCCCGAGCAGGGTTGATCTCAATAGATCCCTCTCGGAAAGAGCCCCTTCAAGGGTTGTTTTCTGCTTTATGGATAGGGTAGATGATGCAATCAGGGATAAAAGAAGGAGGGCATAGATCCATAGGCCAAGAATAACGGAATGATAGGTTATTACCAATTCTGCACCCGTCACCACCAACAGATAGATTATGGTGATAATTACCTTGCCATCCATTTTATGATATCCCGCACCCGGACCGATGCATTTATATACTTCTTTTACATAATGATTATTAAATCAAGAATTAGAAGAATTTATATAGTCAGATATTAAAGTATTTATATAATAAAAACTAAATATTTG
>QMSR01000197.1 GCA_003649695.1 Thermoplasmata archaeon | reverse complement strand
GAATTATTGACGCAAAATTTCAGACGTTTGGATGTGCAAGCGCCATCGCTTCTTCTTCCGCTCTTACTGAAATGATTAAGGGGCTTACTGTTGATGAGGCGGCTCGAATTACAAATGATAACATCGCAGAATACCTTGGAGGACTTCCCAAGGAAAAAATGCACTGCTCAGTTATGGGAAGGGATGCTCTTGAAAAAGCTATTGCGAACTATAGGGGAGAGCCGGATAAAAAAATAGAAGGTGAGATTGTTTGCGAATGTTTTGGCGTAACCGATATGGACATAAGAAGAGCGGTCGTTGAAAACACTCTTAAAACCGTTGAAGATGTAACTGACTTTGTTAAGGCCGGTGGCGGATGCGGCAACTGCCATGAAAAGATTGTTGAAATAATAAATTCGGTTTACGTTGAAAGAAAACCTGAAGAGAAAAAAGCGCAGGCAATGACGAATATCCAGAAAATCAGAATGATTGAAGATGTTTTGGATAATGAAATTAAACCTGTTTTAAAAAAGGACGGTGGCAATGTTGAGCTTGTGGATCTTGAAGGCAACATTGTGCTTGTGAAGCTTCGGGGCGCATGCGCCAACTGCCAGAGGTCGCAGGTTACTGTAAAAAATTTTATTGAAAACAAAATTCGAGAACTGGTTGCGCCGGAACTTGTTGTAATGGAAGAGAAAAGCGATGAAAACTGTATATGTTGACAACAATGCTACAACCTGTGTTGATGATGCTGTTCTTAAAGAGATGCTCCCTTATTTTGTGGATTTTTACGGGAATCCGTCGAGCATGCACACCTTTGGCGGAAATATAAAACATTACATTAGAAAAGCCAGAGAGAAAGTTGCAAAAATTATTAATGCTGAACCTGAAGAGATTCTGTTTACAAGCTGCGGCACGGAAAGTGATAATACCGCGATTATTTCCGCAATGAAATCAGCTCCTAAAAAAAAACATATTATTACAACAAGGGTGGAACATCCTGCTGTAAAAAATATGGCCGAACATCTTATAAAAGAGGGTATGCGTGTAACTTTTGTTCCGGTTGACAATAATGGAAGGCTTGATCTTGATTATTTATATGACAGTCTGACGGATGATACGTCTGTTGTTAGTATTATGTGGGCTAACAACGAAACAGGAGTCATATTCCCAATTGAAGAGATTTCAGATGTTTTAAAAGATAAAAATGTGATTTTTCATACGGATGCCGTGCAGGCGGTGGGGAAGGTTCCGATTGATGTTAAAAAGGTAAATGTTGATATGCTTTCTTTGTCGGGGCATAAGTTACATGCTCCCAAGGGTATAGGCGCTCTTTATATTCGAAGAGGAACGAGATTTTCTCCATTTATGGTTGGAGGGCACCAGGAAAAGGGTAGGCGAGGTGGAACAGAAAACGTAGCTTCGATTATAGGTCTTGGGAAGGCATGCGAACTGGCTGCAAGTCATCTGGAAGATGAGGGCAGTAAAGTAAAGAAGCTAAGAGATCGACTTGAAACACAAATACTTAAATCTATTCCCGGGTCAAGTGTTAACGGCGATATAAATAATCGTTTGCCCGGGACTACAAATATAAGTTTTGAGTATGTTGAAGGCGAGGCCATTTTGTTAATGTTAAATGAGTACGGCATATGCGCCTCTTCAGGATCGGCGTGCACGTCGGGTTCTCTTGAGCCTTCACATGTTCTTCGCGCAATGGGTGTGCCTTACACTTCGGTTCACGGTTCAATACGTTTTAGTCTTAGCAGATACAATACTGAAGATGAAATTGAATATATCCTTGAAAAGATTCCCGGTATAATTAAACGACTTCGGAATATGTCTCCTTTCTGGCAAGATAAATGAAAATAATTTTGTAAGGTTTGCAAGGTTTAATTCAGCACACATGTCTTGTACCCCTGTTGTTTTTTAGTGCTTTAGAGCGATTTTAAAAAAATTTTTGTTTGAAAAAAAATAGTTTTCATGCAATTAAATATTTAGTAATATTTGTTATATCTTAATTATATTATAATTACCTGGATGTTTTAACAAAAGGAGGGTGTTAATAATGAACAGTGCATCTGAGCAAGAAAATCAGGATCTGCTTGAAAAAAGGGAGTACTGGAAATGGGCGGAAAAAACAAGGTCTCCAAGGCTCGATTATTTAAGAAAGGCTGTATGGTCAAAAGCGACCAAGGGGTCAGCCTATTTGCCTGGAATTATGGCTGATACCGAGTTGATTTACTGGTCAACAAATGTTTTTAAAGAATCAGATCCCATGGAGCCGTGGGTTCTGACCAAAGCAAACGCTCTACATAAAGTTTTTTCAAATATTCCCATTTTTATTGTAGATCAATCCAGAATTGTTGGTTACAACGGATCGGCTCCGAATAAAATTCAGTGGGTTCCGTGGTCATCTTATATGGGTAATGAAGATATATATAATGACAGATCGGGTTATATTCCTGAAGATGATCGGCCATGGCTAAAAGAGGCTCTTGACTACTGGAAGCCCAGAACCCTGCTTGCCAAGGCGGAAAAGTATCTTACCAACAAAGAACGTATGGTCAGCGCCATGGGCTATACATTATGGGGGAACAGGGCTCTTTCTAATTTTGACTATGTAACTCTTCAGCCTGAGTGGATGTACAAGTACGGTCTTGAGGGAATTATCAGTCAGATTGATGAAAAACTTGACAATGCCAATAAAAAACTTCATGAAGGCGCTCCTGATGGAGTCGAGGCATTTGAGATACTTCCCAAGATAGATCAGTGGAAAGCTATGAAAACATGTCTGCAGGCTATTGTAAACTGGTCCAGAAGGTATTCGAGACTTGCAAGGATTATAGCGGAAAATTTT
>QMSR01000196.1 GCA_003649695.1 Thermoplasmata archaeon | reverse complement strand
TATCAAGAATTTCTTGAGCTCCCTATAGTGAAGGAACAGCTAAAGAGGGCTATCAATGTTATTGAGAAAAGCGGTGATGCACCTCTCGGTTATCGTACCAAAAGATGGTTCTATGGAAACATTCTTCTAGTGGGAGATGCAGCGAATCAGAATCTGAAACCTTTTGTAGAGGGTATATTACCATCAATGATATGTGGAAATATTGCAGGAAAACTCTCAGCTGATGTCGCTAAAGGGAAGGGAGATACAAGTGATTATCCTTTCCTCGTTAACAAAAGCATCCGTCCCTTGCTCAGAAGTTCTGATAAAGTTTTAAATATTTTGCATGAAATCCTCAGGAATGAGAACAAGGACATTTTAAATCTGCTCCTCGGGACAAACATTTGCAGTCTTCGAACCATTCGAAAGATGCTCAATGAAAGGAATGATGTTTCAATAAGAGTTAGTTCGTTTATAAATAACAGATATCGACTGTGGGCTACTCACCAACTAGAAAAATTATATCTGGCATATTTATTCTTCTGGCGGATAATAAGAAGTATGTTGTGATGTGTATGCAGAAGATGGAGTGTGATATTCTTGTGGTAGGTGCGGGAGCAGCAGGAGTTACAGCGGCCTTAACGGCTTTAAGAAACAATTTAGAGACAGTAATTCTAGAAAGGATGGGGTCAATTGGTTGTACCAATACGAGATTAGACATAACAGAAAGTGTTGGAATTGAAAAGATAGTCAGTGACCTTGACCTACCCATTCATAATCGCTCAAATAGGAGCAGGTGGTTCTCCCCCTCCTACATGATTGATTACACATCTAGAATCTATGACATTTACGTAAAAAGAGGAATGGATAAAGATTCCTTCGAAACAATAAGTATGGCGAGGATACTTGACAAAGGAGGTTATCTATTAACAAATTCTTTCATAAAGGGAATAGAATGGAAAAATGGAGCAATTAATGAAGTTGAAGTCAAAAGCAATAATAAAACTATTCAAATAAAGCCATCCTTTGTTATAGGGGCAGACGGTACAAATTCTACAATCCTCCGATTTTCTCCTTTGTCTGCCTATAGGCATGTTGTCGGTGAGTTTAGAGCTGTAGGTATATATGGAAGATATTTCGACCTTCCAGAGGGGGTAACATATGTGTTTTTTGATAAAACAATTGCTCCAGGTGGGTACATTTTTGTCGCAAAAACAAGAAATGAAGAAGGTATACTTGGCGTAGGTTTTGATTCATCAGTTGCCAGCTTTTCTCCCATCAACTACCTTAAGAAAGCCTTAAATCATCATCTTTTATCAAAAATTACGAAAAGCGTGGAAATTTTGAATCGCTTCCAAGGATTTGGCAAATATGGTATACTCAAAAGGCATGCAATTGGTAACTTAATGCTAGCTGGAGATGCGGGTATGTGGGGGGAACCTTTTCTGTGCTATGGTCTGAGAGGTGCCATACTGTCTGGATACAATGCGGCTAAGGTTTGTAAACTATCTATAGAATCGTCTCTAGATGGTCAACCTGCCAACTATTATGAGTCCTCCTTGAGAGAATTTCAGAACAAAATAAAATTGGATCTTCTTCTCAGGAAGATTTTTAAAAAGTTAGATAACGATGATCTGGATACCATCATAAAGATATTGGCTGATGCAAAGGAGGAGGGGTTGGATCTAGACTATCTATTCAAGCGTAATAATTTCTCTTTAATCAAACATATACTTAAAAATGTCAGAGGAGTTTTTCCGATTGTCTTCAAGGCTTTTTCTGCTATTTTTTAATTACATTCTAATATCATGGCAAAATCACTAATCTATTTCCAAATTTGAATTGTCATATTCAAAAATGAATCCTTTCACTAATTTGTTCAACACAACAAGTGCAGTCTAGTTAGATATCACATCGTCCAAATATTGATTGCTTCATATAGGTGATGACAACCTATCTCGGGAGTGGAAACGCTTTCGCCGGCCATGAATACAACCAAATAAGGGATGTCGATGTATGAAGAAAAGAGTTTTTGATATTCGTAGATTTTATTTCCGAGCGTCTCTATGAATGTTTCGCATGCTACAGAAAAACACATCTGAGCGTTATTTTCCTTGATATTTTGAAGGTTGTTTTTTGTGGTATTGAAAAGTTTTTCAATTGATAGGGAGAGTAACTGCATATCTTTCTTTTCTGCCCTAACTGATAAAATAATATTTTCTCCCCAAAATCCACCTATCATACATGCATGCCATTGTCCTTTTTTCTCGAAACCAAAAGGGTAATAGAAGATCTTCTTATAGAAGCTGTATATACTATCTGGGAGATGTGCATCTCTCCATTTTAACATCTCGAGAAGTGCAGATTTTGCCCCTTTGTGGTTAATTTCTCTTATTACGTGAAGATCTGCATCAGTTTTTGTAATCATAAAACTTCCTTTTCGTCTTTCTAGGGGAACGGAACTGTATATGCTATGTTTTATGTCGGAATCCACTTGCATTATGCACAGCGAATTTTTGAAATAATCTCTATTTAAGAACTGGTAGCTACGAAGCATCCTGTTGTCATCCATTGTACAACCACCTATTATTTTTTGATATCCGAACGTATTGGTCAAGATCTCTATGACTTCATCCGCTCTATCATACCCCATATTTAGATACAAAATTTTGGGTAATAGCTTCAACGCTTGGTTTCCTATCTTTTCAGAAGAGATTACAACCTTTTGACCAACACCCGGAATATTTGGCACAACGGCCGTGGGCAAGAGCTCTATCAAAATTCTGTTATCGTATCTACTCTCTTTCTTCACATTAGAGACACTTTTTTCGGCGGCTTTCAGGGGGTTCCGCTTAACATTGTGACCAACGCCGACCGCAACATCCATGTTGGAGTAAGCAACCGTTA
>QMSR01000195.1 GCA_003649695.1 Thermoplasmata archaeon | reverse complement strand
GAGAGGATTTGAACCTCCGACCTCCGGGTTTCTTTTAGCACCATCGCGTTTTTAGATTACGTTTCCAGATGCTAATATGAGCCCGACGGGCACTCCTGGCTGCCCTACCCCGCTGTGAATGCGAGAAATGATGACTTAATCCATATAAAAGACATATCTTACTGGGAATTATTGCCTATTTATAAATATTTACATGTAATCGTGGACTTAAGTTAAGAAACTGGAAAAGTAGTAAGTAACAGCTGGTTTGAGAACTTTTTACCTTGTTCAAGGTGATTTGGCATTATTTGCCCTTACTTTCTTTCCCTTCCTGATTTTTAGGACTTTTGACGTAGCTATCAATCGCGTGTTTCAGGGCATCAATACCCAGTACAGAACAATGGACTTTGATTGGAGGCAAGCCGCCGACCTCCCTGACAATATCTTTATAAGTGATCTTTCTGGCCTCTTTCAGGGTCTTGCTTTCTGCCAGCTTACATAATGCATCTGAGGCGGCAATCGCAGCGACGCATCCATATGTCTGGAACCTGACAGCCTTGATGACATTGTCTTCTATCTTGAGATAAACCCTCATCATGTCCCCGCATTTTACATTCCCCTGCTCTCCTACTGCATCTGGATCTTTTATCTCGCCTGCAAACTTTGGATTGCGGAAGTGGTTAAGCGTTTTCTCTGAGTACATAATTCGTCAACCTCCCTATTGGTGATATCTTCCTTAGTTTTTTTACAATCCCTGGCAATACTTCCAATGTATAATCTATGTCTTCCTCACTCGTGAATCTGCTGAGAGTCAGCCTGATAGTGCCGTTGGCCTCTTCGTGTGTCCTGCCAAGGGCCATGATTACATGGCTTGGTTCAAGATTATGGGTTGAGCATGCAGACCCTGTAGAACTGCATATTCCTTTCTGGTCAAGATAGCCCCCCAAGGCTTCTCCTTCTACCCCTAGGAAAGACAGATTTATATTATTGCAGAGCCTTTTATCTCCTTTTGGGCCGTTAAGCCTGACATCAGGGACTTCTTTCAATATACCATCGATGAGCTTATCGCGGAGCCTTGTCATGTAATCCCTGTGCTTTTGGTTCATAGCTTGTTTGACTGATTCGCCAAAACCCACTATCCCATGGATGTTCTCTGTGCCGCTCCTAAGATTATCTTCCTGTCCGCCGCCATCCTGCCAGGATTTAATCTCCGTGCCTTTCCGGATGTACAATGCTCCAACCCCTTTAGGACCATGGATCTTGTGAGCATTGAGAGTCATCAAGTTCACTGGCATGGTCTTCATATTTAGTTCAGTTTTAGTATAGCTCTGGCAGGCATCTGTGTGGAAATATACACCATGTTTCCTACAGACTTCTCCTAGAGCTTTCAGGTCTTGGATTGTGCCGATCTCATTATTGCCGTGAATTATTGATACTAAAATAGTTTCAGGAGTGATTGCTTCTTCCAGGGCCTCAGGGGTTATGAACCCTTCTTTATCAACATCCATAAATGTTACTTTAAACCCTTGTGTCTCAAGCCATCTGCAGCTGTTCAAAACACAGTCGTGGTCTATCTTACTTGTGATGATATGGTTGCCTTTTTCTTTGTTAGTGCATGCTATGCTTTTTATTGCGAAATTGTTTGATTCTGTCCCGCCAGAAGTAAATACAATCTCATCCGTGTTTGCTCCGATTGAACTGGCGATTATCTTTCTCGCTTTTTCCATGCCTTGTCTGGCTTCATCCCCAAAATGATGACCAGATGAAGCATTGCCAAACTTTTTTGTGTAATATGGAAGCATCACTTCCATCACTTTCGGGTCAACCATTGTGGTTGCCCCATTATCCAGATAAACATTCCTGTATTTCATTCAATGCACCTCGCGCCTTTGCAATGGCTTTCTATGTGTTTCTCTACTATCTTAAGCATAGGCATTACTGTTTCTTTGTTCAATGAGTATATCCTGTTCTTGCCTTCCTGCCTTACTTCGAGAACATGGCAATGGGCAAGCTTGTTGAGATTGTGGGAAATTTTGCTCTGCTCTTCTCCAAGAATCTCAGCGATATCTGTTGCATTCATCGGCCCGTCCATTAAGACAGTTATGATTGCCATCTTTGTCTTATTAGCAAAGTTTCTGAAGAAACCATAATATGAATTACTTTTCATATGATTGGGGATTCATGCGTTGTATTTAAAGATTTTGGTTTTGTGGGCATTAGTCTATCCTTAGTCATCCGAGAGGAGTAAAAAACGAAATCTTTATATCCTGCGAAAATTTGAGCTAAGGGGCTGTATCGCCTAAATTTCGGCTCTTCAGAAGAACATGGAGGGTGGTATTCGTGAAACATAAAAATGTGCAGAAAAATTTTTTAGGCAAACTTGAGTGCTTGAGAAAATAACTTATATCTTTTTTGCAATCTTCCAGAGAATCTCAAATTGTTCTTTGAAACTTTTTGCAACAGCTTTACTTTCGATAGTTATTGTAATGGCAATTTCAGAAAATATACCTATAATCGTAAGATCTTCAATCACTGTGATTGTTACAGTTGAACCGAACGGAAGATATCTTATTTCAGCGCTTGGTTCATGTTGTTTTGGATCAGTTCCTTTTGCGAGAATTTTTTTTATCTTTATTTCAGCTCTTTCTCTTCTAGGCCTAACATTATATGTGAAATAATCAAATATTTTCTTATCGTATTCTGATGCTTTTAGGATGCCTATATCATATAATATTGTATCTTTTTTAAAATATAAGGTTTCTTTGTCGTATGCATTCTTTATCCCTTTCAAACCAGTATACACTTCAATATGATTCTCTTCTTTCATAAGATTGATCTTTCCAAGAATCTGTGGAAGGACTGAATTGAATTCTTCTTTTTGTTTTGCAATATCTTTTTCTTTCTTCT
>QMSR01000194.1 GCA_003649695.1 Thermoplasmata archaeon | reverse complement strand
GCCCCGGGACTGCGACCCCCGGAACTGGACGCCTACGCCGCCCTGGGCATCGGGGACGACCACGAGAGCGTGGAGCCGTGGGAGGTGGTGGAGAAGCTTCGGAGGGGCATCTGGATCCTCGTTAGGGAGGGAACCACGGAGAGGAACCTGGAGGGCCTCCTGAGGCCCCTAATAGGGAAGATGAGGGATTTCAGGTTCTTCGCCTTCTGCACCGATGATAAGCACCCCAATGACATCCTCACTGAGGGCCATATCGACTACTGCGTGCGGAGAGCTATTGAGCTCGGGATTGACCCGGTGGAGGCCATAAGGATGGCCACACTAAACCCGGCACTGCACTTTCGCCTCGACGCCGACCTCGGCTCCCTCGCCCCCCACAGGCTCGCGGACATCCTCCTGCTAAGGGACCTGGAGCGGGTCGAGATAGACACGGTTCTGTTCGAGGGTAGGGTCGTCTTCAGGAACGGGGGGCTGATTTGGTCCCCAAGACCGAAGGAGATCCCCGAGGAGTACATGAGGAGCGTTCACGTGCCTGAGGGACTCAGGCCAATGGACCTCCTGATCGGGGCGAAGGGTGAAGAGGCCCTGGTCAGAGTGATCGAAATCGTTCCGGAACAGATCGTGAACAGGGAGGTCAGGCGTTGGCTGCCCATTGAGGGCGGATTCATCCGCGCCCAGTACCCCGTAAACCATTTAGCCGTTGTCGAGAGGCACGGCAGAGGGGGAGGCATAGGCAGGGGGTTCGTAGAGGGCTTCAGTCTTGAGTCCGGGGCCATTGCGTCGACGGTCGCCCACGATCACCACAACCTAGTGGTCGTTGGAGCGAGTCCCGAAGATATGGTCGCCGCAGTGAGGATCCTCGAGCAGGCAGGAGGAGGCTTCGTCGCGGTCCGGGATTCGAAGCCTCTAGCGCTCGTCCCATTGCCCTTCCTGGGCCTCATGTCGACCGAGCCCGCCGAGAAGGTCGTAGAGGCCCTGGAGGAGGCGAACGAGGCGGCCAAGGAGCTCGGATGCCCACTAAGGGCGCCGTTCATGCAGCTGGAGTTCGTGACCCTGCCCACGGTCCCGGACCTCGGCATGACGGACCTGGGCCTCGTGGACGCACGCTCCTTCACCCTCGTAGATCCCGTCTTGGAAACCAAATGAGATCCGCAGGGAGAATTAGAAATAGCGATGCGTCGCTAGGGGCTACGTGAAGAGGATCAGGGTTTCGGACATCAGGCAGCTCATAACCAAGGAGGCGAGCCTCGTCAGGCCTGAGGACCCTCTAACCAAGGTTGCGGAGGAGATCGTCAGGGATCCCAAGACGAGGTCCGTGTACGTCGTCGATGAGGAGGGAAAGCTTCTGGGGATCATAACGGTCCACTTGCTCATCCAGTTCCTCTACTATCCCTACATACCTACGGAACTCATATCCTACGACCTCCCGTTCCTCCTCTCCAGGGAGCCGAAGGCGGGGGACATCATGCAGCCGCCGGTGTGGGCGAGGGACGACGAGAGCGTCACGGACGTCCTGGTCAAGATGTTCAAGCACGGCTTGGAGGAGCTTCCGGTCGTCGATGACGAAATGAGGGTCGTGGGAGACCTGAACATCCTGGAGTTCATCGATGCCTGGCTCAGCCTCTACCGAACTCACCAGCCCTCGTGACCGCGAACCTCACGCCTATCGGTCCCACGATCTCGAAGAAGACGGTGGTCGCGGAGATGATGGTGACCGCTATGGTCCCGTATTGGATTCCCTGGGGTCCGAAGGCTGAGAGTTCCGAGGCCACAAGCAGGGACAGGCCTACCGCCACGCCGGCCTGGGAGAGGATTGCGAACCCCAGGTACTTGACGATGACCTCTGGAGCCCTGGAGATCCAGGCCCCTATGGAGGCGCCTGATATGAGGCCGATGCTCCTCGCCACGATGTAGACCACGCCCACGAGGCCCATGCTCAGCAGGAGCTCGGGCCGAAGCTCAGATCCCGCGAGGATGAAGAAGGCGACGTACACCGGCGGGAGGATCCCCTCGATCTCCTGGAAGGAGATCTTGCTCTCCGCCGGCGCCAGGTTAACCAAAGTAGCACCGACGAACATGGATGTGAGGATGAGGGAGAAGTGGAAGACCCTGGCGAGGCCCCCCGCGAGGAGGAGGGAGGCGAGCGTCAGCACGAGTATGTTCCCCCTCTCCGAGGTCCTCTTAACCGCGAGGGAGAGGCCCCAGCCAATGGCCCCGCCCGCGACGGCGGAACCGAGGATCTCCTTAAGAGGGACGAGGACAAGCTCGTGGACGCTCATCTCACCTCCCAGGAGGACCTTGACCACCGCGATGGAGACGACGAACAGGATGATGGAGGTGGCGTCGTCCAGGCCCACGACGGCTATGGTCGCCTTGGTGAGCGGGCCACTCGCCCTCGAGTCCCTGATGGCGGCCAGGGTACCCGCGGGGGCCGATGCTGGTGCGAGGGCCGCGAGGATCAGCGATAGGGGCAGGTCCCTCGTCAGGAGGTAGACCCCAACCAGGACCAGTAGGAAGGCCCCCATGCTCTCCCCCAGGATGATGACCCAGATCTGCTTCCCGGCCCCCCTGAGGTAGTCAAGGGTGAAGGTCCCGCCGATGACGAACCCTATGAGTGAGAGGGTGACGTTTACGACGAGGTCCGCCCCCGCCTGTGGGACCTTGAGGATGTGCAGTACGGGACCCAGGAGGATGCCCGTGAAGATGTAGCCCACGATCGAAGTTATCCTTAGGGTGAACGTCCCTTTCCCCACGAAGTAGCCGAGCAGCAGGGAAAGGCCCGCGATGAACAGCAAGTCGTTCGGGACGCTCATGCCTTCGGGGGAGGTTAACGCATGCCCAATTTTACGGCTTTAGGTCGTCATAAGGACGCCCACCATCACGGCGGACCACCACATTGTTATGAAGAGGGTCTTGAGG
>QMSR01000193.1 GCA_003649695.1 Thermoplasmata archaeon | reverse complement strand
TTATAGGCCTTGTCTACGGAGTCACCAGCGCCTACCTCGGAGGAAACGTCGACGAGTTCATGATGCGTATCAACGAGATATTCGCCTCAATACCGAGCCTGCCGATACTTATCCTCATAGGAGCCACACTCGGTCACGTAACCCTGTGGTTCATAGTAATCCTGTTGGTCATATTCGGATGGATGGGAATAGCGAGGATTTCGAGGAGTATGGCACTTCAGATCAAAGAGCAGACGTACATCGAGGCCGCCAGGGCCCTTGGTGCCGGCAACGGCAGGATTATCTTCAAACACATCTTGCCCCAGCTACTTCCATACGCCTTTGCGGTTATAGCCCTCAGCGTTCCGGGTGCGGTTATCTCCGAGGCTTCCCTGAGCTTCCTCGGTATCGGTGACCCGAGCGCGGTAACGTGGGGACAGATACTTCACGCAGCACAGACGCAGTCGGCAACAACCAAGGGTTACTGGTGGTGGGTCCTCCCGCCCGGGCTCGGTATCGCTGTCGTCGGCCTTACCTTCGTCCTCATCGGTACGGCCCTCGATAAGATACTCAACCCGAGGCTCAGGAGGCTGTGAGGTGGTATAAATGGCTAAGAACGTACTCGAAGTTAAGGATCTCAAGATGTATTACTTCACCAGCAAGGGTGTCGTCAAGGCCGTCGACAACCTCACCTTCAACCTCAAGAAGGGTGAAGTGCTTGGACTTGCCGGCGAGAGCGGATGCGGCAAGTCCTCCCTTGGTTTTACCCTTATGGGAATGCCGACCCCACCTGGCAAGATAGTCAGTGGAAGCGTGAAGATCGATGGAAGGGAGATAGTCGGTCTTCCCGAGGACGTCCTCAGGAAGGAGATTCGCTGGCAGAAGATATCCATGATATTCCAGGGTGCAATGAACGCCCTCAACCCGGTCTACACCGTCGGCTACCAGATGACCGAGCCGCTCATGCTCCACAGGGGAATGAGCAAGGAGGAGGCCCTTGACAGGGCCCAGAAATACCTCGAGCTCGTCGGTCTTGACCCCGAGATCGTCTACCGCTACCCGCACGAGCTCTCAGGTGGCATGAAGCAGCGTGTCATCATCGCAACCGCCCTCCTGCTTGAGCCCGAGGTCGTCATTGCTGACGAGCCGACAACGGCACTCGACGTCGTCGTTCAGGCGCAGATCATCAACCTCATGAAGAAGCTGAAGAAGGAGCTCGGCCTCTCGATGATATTCATCACCCACGACCTCAGCATCCTCGCCGAGATCAGCGACAGGGTCGCGATAATGTACGCCGGTAAGATAGTCGAGATCGGTGACAGCGAGAAGGTCTACTATGAACCGGCCCATCCCTATACCCAGAAGCTCCTCGCGGCAATACCGAGGCTCCACGAGGACGTTGAGAAGCTGGAGTTCATCCCTGGACAGCCGCCCAACCTCATCACGCCGCCGAAGGGATGCCGCTTCCACCCGAGGTGCCCCTACGCAATGCAGGTTTGTAAGGAGCAGGAACCCGAGCTGAAGGAAGTTGATAAGGACCACTACGCCGCATGCTGGCTGCTGTGAGGTGTGAGAAATGACCGAGCCGGTACTTAAAGTTGAGAACCTTAAGAAGTACTTCCCGATCAAGAGGGGATTCATAGACACGATCAAGGGTGCCCCGCAGAAGAAGGTCCACGCGGTGGACGGCATCAGCTTTGAGATATACAAGCAGCAGGTCTTCGCACTCGTCGGTGAGAGCGGTTGTGGTAAGTCCACCACCGGAAAGCTGATCGTCAAACTCCTCGAGCCCACTGACGGCAGGATATACCTCGAGGGCAAGGACGTCACTGACATCAAGACCAAGGATGAGATCCTTGATTACAGAAGAAAGGTTCAGATAATCTTTCAGGACCCGTTCAGCTCGATGAATCCGAGGTTCAGGATATTCGACATCCTTGAGGAGCCGCTCCTCATACACGGCATAGGTGAAACCAAGGCCGAACGTGAGGAGCTCATCTACAAGGCCCTTGAGATGGTCAAGATAACCCCGCCGGAGGACTACGTCGGCAGGTTTCCGCACATGCTCTCCGGTGGTCAGAGACAGCGTGTCGCTATAGCCAGGGCCCTCATCCTCAACCCAACCTTCATCGTCGCCGACGAGCCGGTCTCGATGCTCGACGTTTCAATCCGTGCCGAGATCCTCGAGCTGATGAAGGAGCTCAAGGAGAAGATGGGCGTCACCTACCTCTACATCACCCACGACATGTCAACAGCGAGGTACTTCGCCGACTGGATGGCGGTCATGTACCTCGGAAGGATAGTCGAGATGGGGCCGGTCGAGAAGGTCATCGACAATCCGCTCCACCCGTACACCAGGGCACTGCTCGCGGCCGTTCCAGAGCCGAAGCCTGAGCGCAGGAACATCATCAAGGAGCTGCCGATCAGGGGTGAGGTGCCCAACGCCGTTGACATCCCGCCGGGATGCCGCTTCCACCCGAGGTGCATCTACGCCCAGAAGGGACTCTGCGACACCAAGCACCCGCAGCTCGTCGAGTACGAGCACAACCACTGGGCCGAGTGCCACCTCGTTGGCAAGTACTGACCCCTTCTTTTCTTTCTCTAGGTGATGCCGATGGGAACGCTCAGGGACGCTATGGGATATCCTCTTCTGAGGGTCGGACTGATAATGCTCATCCTTGCCCTGCTCATATCCATCGCGGGTTTCTACCGCGTTGATAAGTCCTACTCCGCGAGCGGGACCCTCGGGGAGGGCATGCACTACCTGGGGGACGACAAATTCGAGAGTGAGTACCTGTACCACAACAGAACCCTCGTTCTCTATTCCTCCAACGCGAACCTCTCCCTCCTTCAGGGGACCGAGATGACCAACTACACGCTGGTGAACCGCGAGATAACGCTCCATCCAACGGAGAGACCGGTGATATATGTTTTTAACGGGAG
>QMSR01000192.1 GCA_003649695.1 Thermoplasmata archaeon | reverse complement strand
TCGGTCCGGCCCCCACGGGGGAATACGACCTCTGGGTGAACTACTCCGGGGAGGTTCAGGCGTCCTTCCGTACGGTGGTGCACGTTGGCCCCCTCGCAGTTTCTGTGGACGCACCACAGGCCCCCGCGGTGGGGGAGGTGTGCGAGGTCTCCGTAAGCACCCAGGTGGTCGTGGGGGATCGGGAGTACCCCTTCCCCGGCGCCAGGGTGGTGTTCGAGGTCCTCCTGGGCGGGGAGCTGCTCCAGCGCGAGGGTTTCAGGACAGGCCCGGATGGGCGGTACAGGATGGCCTGGACCCCGCCGTCGGGTGCGTCCGTGGGGGACGTCCTCACCCTCAGGGCCTACTCCGTCGACCCCCCTTCCCCTGCCTGGGAGGGGCACCTGCTCCTGGCCCCCCCGGGGGAGGGCCCGAGGCTCCTCGTCAGCGATCCCGAGCCCCTCGCCGGCACCTCTGTCCAGGTTACCGTGGACCTCGGGAACTCCGAGGCCCTCCATGGGAGCCTCAACTACCTCACCTACCGCCTCCTGCACGGCGATACCCCGCTCCTGGCGGGGCTGAGCAAGAACACGACGTTCGAGCTGTCCCTCCCGGAGGGGTTCTACGGGAACGCGACCCTCGAGGTCGTCCTGCACTTCGGCGGCGGCGTCCAGGAGACCCTCAGCACCCCAGTCAGGGTCAGGTGGTGCGAGCTCAGGATTCTCCCGCCATCGGGGGCCGTGCACCCCGGGACCCTCGACTTGGAGGTCGAGTACAGCTCCCCGTTCCCCGGGACGCCCAGGGCGCTGGCGGAGGTCGACGTGGACGGCGAGGTCAGGAGGCTGACCGTCACGGCCCCCGGCAGGCTGAGCGTCGACGTCCCCGAGGGGGCCCGCAGGGTGGTCGTCACCGTCACAGCATACCTCTCGGGTAGGTCCGCGTTAGCCGTGGCGGAGTACTGGGTCTCCACACCGCCCCCCCAGTTCTCGCTGACCACGACGTCCCTCATACCAGGCGTAATAACGTCGCGCGACAGGCTGTGGCTCGTCCTAGGGTCCAGCGGCTACTTCGCATACACGGTCTTCCTGAACGACACACCCATCTCCGGCGGCTTCATCTCCGGACCTACTGTGAGGGAGCTGGAGGTCCCCGAGAACGGGACCGGGATCCTCACGGTCAGCCTGGGCAACGCCACCCGCTCCCTCTACCTGGTCCCGGGGTCTGTCGGGGTGAGGGCCGTCCAGCGGTCGAAGCTCCTCCAGGTGGAGGTGACAGGGGCCAGGGGGGACCGGGTCGAGATAGTCGTCTACACAGACTCCCCCACCGCCCCCAGGAGCTTCTCCGCCCAGGCCGGAAACGAGACCGTGAAGATGGAGCTCGAGGTCAGCGGTGCGAGGCTCGTCGTCGCCTACGTCCTGGGCGGGGGGAGGATCCTGGACGCGGGAGCGGCCTACGTTACCCCCTACTCGAGGCTCAAGTACGAGATCCTCTACGCCGCGGGGGCTCTCCTCGTGCTCATCGCCCTCCTTTGGTGGTTCGTGGAGAGACGTGGTCCTTGACGTTCACCGCCATGCCCCTGCGGAAGTGGAGCATCTCCCTTCCCGAGAGCAGCGCCCTGCCGACGGCCAGGAGGTTGTCCCCCTCGTCGACCACCAGGACCTCGTCCCCCGGCCTGATGCCGGGGTCGGCGTCCACGACGAAGGGGGCGAACACGTTCCTGCCCTCAGCGTTGAAGGGGGCGCTCTCCTCGTTGACGATCACCCTGAAGCGGGGGGGATCGGTGGCGCGGTGCAGCCTCCTCCCCCCCGCGAGCTTCAGGGTGTAGAGGCCGTCCGCCGCCCTCAGGGAGAGGACGTGTTCACCGTCCACGTACACGTTCCTGAGTTTCCCCGTGCTCCTGGAGTAGACGACCCTTAGGTCCCCGTCGAGCAGGGCCTCCGCCGCCTCCTTCCCGAACTGGAAGACCGCTATGGCCCTGGCCTTCTCCTCGTTGAGCCTGTCCAGGTCCCACTCCCCGCCCTCGTACTCGTCCGCGATCTCGGCGTTTCCCCCGTACAGCTCCACCAGGGCCTTGATCCCCTCCTCGACCTCCCTGGCCGAGGTCCTGTCCGGGGGCCAGGGGAAGAGGGACTGGGAGGCGGGGTAGCAGTCCTCCACCACGACGGGTATGGGCCCGAGGGGGGTCACCGAGTAGGGCATCACCTCGGGGAAGCCCTCGGGCATGGGGAGGAACTTGGAGAGGGGCATTGGGCCGTGCGGCACCGCGATTGCCCCCCTCCCCAGCCTGCCCAGCCTCCGGAGCCTCTCCCTGAAGAGGCGGACGGAGGGCCTCCGGAGGGTCTCGGGGCCCGTGTAGAAGAGGGCCCTCCTCCTGCTGGAGTTCTCGTACGGCATCAGGGTTTCGGGCTCCCCCAGGAGGGCCCTGTAGGCGGAGAGGAGGGCGGGGTGCGCCCTCACCTTCATCTCCACGTACTCCCAGATGGACTCCTCCCTGATGGCCCTCCTTATCTCCCTCATCTCCCTCAGGGAGACCTCGAGGTTGTGGAGGGCGAGGATCCTCGTCCTCTCCCCCTCCGGCATCTCCCGGACCTCCCTGAGGGTGTACCTGTCCCAGACCGAGGACCAGGGGGGCTCCCCCTTGAGCTCGTTTATGTGCTGGCTCCCCCAGGGGGTGAGGATCCTCCCCTGCTTCGCGAACTTGGCGTAGGAGGCGGAGTCGAAGAAGTCCGCCCCGGCCAGCACGGCCAGGGGGAAGAACATGGGGTGCCCCGCCCCGAAGAGGTGGACCGGCCTGTCTGGCGGGAGGCCCCGCTTGGTGGCCAGGAGGGCCTTGATCACCTGGTCGAACCTGTACTGCTCCATGAGGGGGACGACGCCACCGACGGGGTGGTAGAGGTACCCGAGCTCGGCCAGGGACCTGGCGCACTCCTCCCTCAGGTCGTGGTGGAGGCC
>QMSR01000191.1 GCA_003649695.1 Thermoplasmata archaeon | reverse complement strand
GCATCGGCCACCGCCCTGGCAGCGGCGATGTTGGAGAAGAGGGCTTCCTTGCCCCTCTCCCTCCTAGTCCCCTCCTTGAGAATCAGTATCGGCTGTCCCGTGAGCATCTCTGCTTCACCCAGTCGTTGAATTATCGGGTCTATATAAAGGTTAGAGAACCATGAAATCTTCTTTTTCCTTCTTTTCGAGGATCTTGTTGATGGCCTTCTGGAAGTCCTCCATGGTTGCGTAGTTCCTGCCCTCGCGGATGGCGAGCATCCCGGCCTCTATGCATATTGCCCTGATGTCCGCGCCCGTCGCCCCCTCGGTCGCCCTGGCGAGGGTGCCTAGGTCGACCCCCCTGAGGCGCATCCTCCTGGTGTGGATCTCGAAGATCTCCCTCCTGGCCGCCTCGTCGGGTAGGGGGAACTTGATGATTCTGTCGAATCGGCCAGGCCTCAGGAGGGCCGGGTCCAGGATGTCCGGCCTGTTAGTAGCGGCCATGATCTTCACGTTGTCCAGTGGCCTGAATCCGTCCATCTCGGCGAGAAGCTGCATCAGGGTCCTCTGGACCTCCCTCTCCCCCGAGGTACCCACATCGAGCCTCCTGGCCCCTATGGCATCTATCTCGTCTATGAACACGATGGAGGGGGCCTTCCTCCTGGCGAGGCTGAAGAGGTCCCTGACCAGCTGGGCTCCCTCACCTATGAACTTCCTCACAAGCTCCGAGCCCACCACCTTGATGAAGGTGGCGTTGGTGTGGTGGGCGACCGCCTTCGCCAAGAGCGTCTTGCCGGTCCCGGGCGGGCCAGCGAGGAGCACCCCCTTGGGGGGCTCAATGCCCATGTCCCGGAAGAGGTCGGGCCTGAGGAGCGGGAGCTCCACGACCTCCCTCACCTCCTCTATCTGCTCCCTGAGGCCTCCTATGTCGCCGTAGGTCACCTTGGGCCTCTCCACGATCTCCGCCGTGGCGACGAAGGGATCGTAGGTCCTGGGGAGGACACCAATCACGCTCATGTACTGGCTGTTCATGGCGACCCTCGACCCCGCCCTTATGGTCGGGAGGAGGGAGGGGTCCACGGAGACGACGAAGACGGGCCCGGTGCTGCTCTTCACCACGACCCTCCCGTCGTCTAGGACCTCCTCGACGACGCCCACAACGTGCGGGGGGGTCTTGAGCCTCGCGATCTCGGACCTCAGCCTGGCGACCTCGATCTCTAGCTCCCTGAGCTTCCTCTCCAGCTTCTCCCTCTCCTCGGGCCCGTAGACCTCTATTCCCATACCCGAGGTTAGAGGTCTCTCCCTAATAATAGTTACAGGAGCTCGAAGACTATCAGGGTGAAAAAGTCGCCGTTTCTCGGCCTCCTCCCGTAGATGCGCTCGAGGGCCTCCTCCAGCTCCGCCCTGGAGCCGAAGCCGTCCATGCGGGCTATCTCCTCGGTCACCTCCGACCATAGCAGGAAGCGCACCTCCCTCACGAGCGCCCTGCCGAAGCGCCTTCCCCCCGTGGTCAGTTCGACCACTAGCCCGGGGAAGAGGGGCTTGGGTCCCAGGCGGAGGGTGGACCTCTTCCTCCCCCTCAGGATCAGGTCCACGAACTCCCTAGAGAAGTCGAGCCTCATGTCGGCCTGTACTCCCTCGCCTTGAACTCCTGGACCTCCCTGAGGAGGTCGTCCCTCCCCATCTGCTGGATCCTCCAATCCAGGATCTTGCGGACCGCGTCCCTGAGCTCTACCATGATGAAGGTCTCCCCCTTCCCCAGCTCCTTCGCCAGCTCCTCCCAGCTCTTCCCCTGCAGGGCCTTGCCGACGAGGATGAGCTTCTGGAGCTTGTTCATCCTGGGCCTCTTCACGGATTCGAAGTAGGTCTTGACTAGCTCGAAGACCGCGTCCCTGACGGCCTCGAAGGTTGCGGGGCCGTAGGTGTAGGCGATGAGCCTCTTCCACTGGACGTCGGTCAGCTGGGGCTGGGCCTTGTGCAGCACTGCGGCCTGTAGGAGCTGGAGGGCGAGCTCCGCCTCCATCTCCCTGTACACGTCGGGCAGGGAGTAGACGAACCGGCGGAAGAACTCCTGTCTCACGAGGTGCACGATCTTCTTGGCCCTGTTGGACAGGGGCCTGAGGACGATGACCGAGAACTCTCCCGTCTGCTCGTTCACCGAGGGGGAGACGTGCACGGGGATGAAGCCGTTCTTAAGCCAGAAGTTGAGGAGCCTGGGGGTCGCACCGAAAGACGCCCCAACCCAGTCCGCCTCCTCCTTGAGGATGTTCTTGAGCATGAGGCTCCCTATCCCCCGGTCCATGAAGTCCGGGTGAGTCGCTATTCTCACTATCCTGAGGCCCCTCAGGGCCCCGAAGCCCTCCTGCCTGTAGTGCTTGATCACCATGTCCGGTATGATGTTTCCCGCCGGATACATGCCGTAGTAGAGCTCCCTGCAGGTGTCCTCGTCCAGGCCCCCCTCCCTTGCGAGCTGGACGCTGCAGACGACGTGGTCATCCTGCAGCAGGGCCCTAATCTCCTGGTTCGGGGCGTCGCACAGGATTCCCAGGTCGTTTGGGTTGTTCCTGTAGTGGGCCAGGACGAAGATCCCATAGTACTCCCTGAGGAGGTCCTCCCTTTCCAGGAGCTCCTCTATGCTGAACCTCCTGTACTTCAGCCTCTCCAGATCCACGTTCTCCAACTTGGGCGGCTCCGCGTCCAGGAGAAGTGTGTCGAAGATCCACCTCTCTATCGGATCACCGGGCGCGTACCTTATGGGATCGCTCATCTCGATGTGCCTCAGCTTCCCCTCTTTTTCCTTTAGGGTCCTCATGAACCTGATGGTGAAGCTCCTGCCGGTCCCCTCGTAGCCGTGAACCGTGGTGCTGTACACCACTCTAGGGGCGGAGGATCTGAGGCGGAAGAGGATCGGGACGGGAATTGCGGCCGCCTCGTCCACTAGGAGCAGGTC
>QMSR01000190.1 GCA_003649695.1 Thermoplasmata archaeon | reverse complement strand
TGCATCGGACTCGAGTAGGTCGGTCTTGATTATGCCGGGTTCCACCACGTTCACCCTGACTCGGGGTGCCAGGAGCTTCGCCAGCGACAGTGCGTAGGCCTTGAGGCCCGCCTTGGAGGCGGCGTAGTGGGGATAATCCCTCATACCGCCGTCAGCAAGCGCGTCTCCGATGAACACTATTGACGACCTCAGCGCCATCTTCGGCATTAGGGCCTCCGTTAGTCTGATGGTTCCGATGAGGTTCACGTGCACGACCTCGAGGCCCTTCGCGAGTATTCCGGCGTTGTTCACGAGGGCGTCAATCTCGCCCACCTTAGTGGCAAAGGCCTGAATGGCGTTTTCGTCCCTCAGGTCCAGCTGGTGGATCTCCCCCTTCGACCCTCCGAGGGCCTCGAGGACCCTCTCCCTCCTGGACCTGTAGAGGGCGATGACGTAGTGGCCCTCGGCGCCCAGGAGACGGACAATCGCCTGGCCTATCCTGCTCGAAGCACCCGTGACGACGACCCTCATGGGACCACAACACTTCCAACACTTTTCACGCACACTGATTTGGGCTTAAATGGGCGGCAAATGAAGGGACCATGATCGGGATCGAGGTGGAGATCCCGTGGGACAGGTACAGGAGGACGAGCATAACCCTGCCGGCGCCGCTGCTGGTCTACCTCAGGCTCAGGGCCACCGCGGAGGGGAAGACCATGAGCGAGATCGTGCAGAGGGCCCTGATGATGTACCTGGGCGTGGGGCCGGGAGGGGGGTCCTCCGGCTCCTAGCGCCCCTTCTTGAACTCCGTGTAGCCGCAGCGGCCGCAGGTCCAGCGATCCTCGTGCTCCGCCAGGAAGACCCCGGGACCGCAGCGGGGGCAGAACCTCCTAAGCCTCTCGACCTTCCCGTCGGGGAGGACCCTGTACAGCTCCCTCTTCTGCGCCACATCACTCACCCCCTATGAGGCCGTTCCTCCTCAGCACGTAGTCTGGCTCGATCTTCTTCGCGTCCTCGACGCTCTCGTAGACCTTCACGTAGGCCTTGGAGTAGTCGGTGCCGAAGGGAGTCTTCACGTAAGCCACGATCACCCTGTCCTCCGGGACGCCCAGGTTCGCCGCCACCAGGGCCTTGACGTCCTTCCTAGAGGGCGTGGGCATCCCGGGGTGGAAGACCTTCAACCTGAGCTCCAGCCTCCTCAGGAGCTTGTTCTCCCTCCTGTCCACCAGCTCCATGCTAAGGCCCATCTTCCACCACCATCCCCTCTACTATCCTCCATGCCCTCTCCTTGCTCCTCCTGGACACGGGAATCACGCCCACCCCCCGATCAGGAATCCCGTATAAAACCAATGTTCCCTCCTCGGCCTCGAGGATCGCCGGGATGGCTGCCATGTCCTCCTCCCCCTCTACGAGCACCAGGCATGGGGGGGAGGAGAGGGCATTTCTCACCGCCACCCAGAGCTCTCGGTCTATGCCCCCGGCCCTGTTCCTGCACTCGATCCTCCTGGGAAAGGCTTCCAACTGACTACCCCACTCGAATGGACCCCTCTTGGTCCTCCCGTCCACGACGGCCACGGAGGGTACGACGCCGGAGTCCAGGAGAACCTTGGTGACGGCGTCCCCCACGGCTACGACGCCCTCCCCTGAGGTAACGGAGCCGGGGAAGCACTCGTCCCTGATGAAGACCGGCGGCTCCCCGCGGAGGAGGGGCACTAGTTCGGGAGTTAGAGCGAGCCTCTTCGGGGGCTCATAGGATCTGGAGGGCATACTCACCCTCTTCCTCTATCCCCAGGGCCTTGGCGACGTCTGACTGCTCCACCTTGAGGATGGCGACGTAGCCCTCCCAGGAGTCCGTGGTCTCCCCTCCGCACCTCGGGCACCTCTCCTCCGTCGTGAGGAAATGACACCTCTTGCACGCCCTCAGCGGCTTCCTCTTCCTCGGGCTCATTTCTTCTTCCTCCTCTCCTCCTGGAGCCACTTAAGGGCTCCGAGGCCCGGGGTCCTCATGTCCAGGCCCACGACGCTGCGGTAGGGCCTGGACTCGTCTATCTTTACGTACACCACCCTGGCCCTGACCTGGTCGTCCTTCTTCAGGACCTTCTTGGTCTCCCTCCCCACGATCATTTGCCCTTTGACGTCGATGTTGAGGCGGTCGTCGAGTATGTTGCTGCTGGAGAGGTAGGCGTTCAGTGGGCCTATGCGCACGATGGCCCCCTGGAAGCGCCCCCTCTTCGTTATCTCCACCACCTCGCCCTCCACGACCTCCTCCCTCCTGACGCCGAAGGCCAAGGCCTCGTACCGCACCCTCTGGTAGACGGCCCCGTCCCCGTGGACCAGGAAGGGGTCCCCAACGGGCTCCAGGTCCAGGAGCTGGACGAGGAGGACCTTCCTCTCCTCCTCCTCGATATCCTCCATGTCCAGGGCCTGGACCGAGCCCTCGAGCCTCATCTTCGCCATCACGGCGAGGACCCTGTCAAAGTCCTCCCCGAGGAGGTACGGCGGTATCCTGACCGTGTCCTCGCCCCTCACCCTGAGGAACATTCCCGTGGATATACCGACCCGCCTTTTAAAACTGGTGAAACCTCTTTTATCCATTTACCGATTTGAATTGGGATGCTGAAGGAAGGGACTGAGCTGATTGGTATGGACGTGTACACGGACAAGGCCATCCACCTGGGGAAGGTGGACGACCTCCTCCTGGACGTCAGGAGAATGAAGGTTTACGGCCTTTACATAGGGCACACGAACCCGAACCTAGTGGAGGATGGAGTCGCCGTTTCGGTCCCCTACCGCTGGGTTAAGGCGGTCGGGGAGATTATCATACTGAAGAAGTTCCCCCCATACGTGTCGGTGCCGCCGGCCGCCAAGGAATAGATGTTCGAGAACCTACCAACGGTGCTCAGCTCTGGGGAGATCCTAGACAAGGCCTTCCGTAGGGCTGTCAGGGTCTCGGCCTACCACCCCGA
>QMSR01000189.1 GCA_003649695.1 Thermoplasmata archaeon | reverse complement strand
ATTGTGAATTTATTTGTGTCTTTTATGCCCAGTTCTTCTGCCGTGAATATGCCGACAAATTCCCAGTTTGAATTATGCATATTAAGATCAAGTCGTTCGCTGTCGCTCAGATTTGAATGTGTATAGGATGCGAGTTCTGTGATGAAATCGTTGGAGATGGAAAAGGATTGTTTTCTAAATAGCCACATCATCGCTAATGTTCGTTTTTGTTTTTGTTGTTCTCTGTTGTTTTTGAGTTCTTTGAGTATGTATTTGAAGATATATTGCAGTCGTTTAGTGTTCTCGATTGCTTGAATATCTATGAATGAATGCCAGCCTCGATTAATCTCTAACTTTAAATTTTTATCGTAGAGTCGCCATTCTGTAAATTTCTTTCGTTTATATTTTATCACTCTGAATGCTGTTTCGAAAAAATAAATGATTGCGTGAATATGAGGATAGCCGTTTTCGAATGATTCCCAAGTTCTGATGACACTAATCACTCCGAATTTTTTCTTTAAGTAAGATAGAAATCTATTCCATTCTTTCCCTATTTGCTCCCAGGCTTCTCTTACAGAACATCGCTTTGTATCATACGTAAGAGTGAGATATAGAAACTGTGTATAGTAACCGTCCTCATCTTTCCAGATTAACTGATAATTTCCTTTGCAGATTTGTAGAAGTTGATTTAAACGATTGCGGACTCTAAAGAAATAAACATCGTTTCCTCGTTTTGCACACTTTATTGCTTCAGTGATCACTTTGTAGTCTGTGAATTCTGTACCGTCGATCCCTGTTTCCTTTATCTCTACTTCTCTCTGTAAAACAATATATGTGTTTTGTTTTCGCCAGAGATCCCACCAGTCGATGACTTCATCTTCTGTTATGTTGTTCCACTCAAAGTATTCCTTCCGAACATAAAAAAGAGAGAGATGAGAGGTCATGTTTCAGGTTCATAATGCATACAGTCTTCACCCTCGCAATCAAGCCATGCTATCATCCATTGCTTTTTCTTTTCGCAGTAACCTTCGAGATTGTGGCTTCCCGGTTGTAGTGGCTTCAGTTTTGCATATTTACAAGGTTTTCTCCATTTAGTCATACTTTCCCCTTTGCTAAATCATTCAACGTATCTGTTACTTTCTTTAGTTCTGCTTCAAGTTCCATCGCTCTGCGTTTATGATATTCTATCTTTTTCTTGATCTCTTTCTGTCGTTGCTCCATAACGTACCAGATATATTCAAATTTGTTTTCCGCCATTTTTCTACCTCCGCAGATTTTAGATTCTGAATGATTTAGTGATATAAAAAAGTAGTGGAGGGGTGTTCTGCGGAGGCTTGGTGAGATCAGATTTTAGATAGATTTTGAAATATTTAAATGTTTAGACTTTTCTAACCATTTCAAAGAATTTCTTAAATTCTGTTGGGGATGCATGCTTTCCTGCGAGATAACGAACCCCTGCACTGAACACTCGAGCCTTCACCACAGGAGGCATCTTTACTTTTTTTGATGATGTTGATGTTTTATGCACAGTTTTATCTGTTTTAGTGATTCTTTTCAAAACTTGTTCTGTTATTATTTCCGCAAATGCCAATGGAGGAGGTTGTGTTACAAATTTTGCTACTGTCATTCCGAATTCTTCTGCTTTGCTGGTTGCTGTCATCGGATAGATCGGGATAGGTTTTGTCACTTCTTTTTGCATTCCTGATCCGATTTCTGTTATTGTTTTTGTTGTTGTTTCTGCAGTTTTCTGGATAGGTTCGATCACTGATTTTTTGATTGTTTCTCCAGCCCCTCCCAGCCAGTCAGCCAGACCTTTGAATGATTTAACTAATGTAAAAATGATAAATGCTGTAAGACCAAGACCTGCGAGATCAATTAACTTATCTGTTCTGCTCACTTTCACTCACCTTCCTTCCTACCGTGTAGCCTCCCAATCCAGCCAATACTGAAATTACTGTTGCGAAGATTTGCCCGTCGATGCCTTTGATCATTGCTACAATTTCAAGTATTACGATGCTAATGATTGCAGTAATTGTTGTTATGAGAGTTTTATCTTTCATGTTTCAACCTCCGCCCACTTGTAGTCCGCATCAAAGCATAATTGGACTTCTTTACATTTTCCTGTTGCACCTAAATTTGTAGTTCCTTGCACTTCAATTGTATCGCCATTTTGCACACTTGTAGTTTTTGATTTTGTAACATATTCTTCTGATGTTATGCACCACGCAGCGATTTGTGAACCGTTTTTGTAAATTCGCATACACGCCTCACCGCTATCGCTTACTCTTTTAAATATAACTTTTATCTTTATTTCACCACTGACCTTCATTGTATATGTACAAAGAGTTGTCTCTGTATCATATTCTTGTTCTATTGTTGTAGTTATACGTGCGTTATCGCTTGCTTTTACTTTAAGATCACCGTATGCTCGCTTGGGATGATCCCAGACTGTTTCAGCAATACTGTTTTCATCTATTGCTTTGCTGTAACCCATTTACTTTACCTCCATCGTTCCTACTATTGCCAATTTTGCGTTACTGCCTGCAGTTGCGTTCTTAACGAAGAAATATTTGAGATTAAGTTTTTTAAAAGTGAGAACAGAGTTTGCTGATGCTGTTGCTTCTTGTAGATCGCCGTTTCCGTACTTGATGTCAGCATCCATTACGTGGATGTTGCAGTCCTCTAAAGTTATATCGATGTTTTCGATTGCTTTAGGATCATCGCTAACGTTGATTACTTTGGAATATACTGTGTACTTTGCGATGCTATCAGACCTCCAGTCCTATTACGCTAACTGGAGGAATGACAGCATCGATCCCTCTTTGATTCCGATATTGAGTCTTGGTCTGTTGTTAAGCGTTTCCAAGTGGACACTGTATCTGAATACGTCCGGTTGTGGTGTGCCGTTCACCACAAGCCTCATCTTTGTAGTATTTGATGCTCCGCTCTGGATTGCGATGTCCTCGAT
>QMSR01000188.1 GCA_003649695.1 Thermoplasmata archaeon | reverse complement strand
CTCTTGTTGATTGTGTCCAGCAGCGGGGCGAGTTTTTTTGCGGTTTCTCTGGCGAAAAGCCTGACCATCCCGATAGTGGTGGTGTTTTCAAAGATGACGACAAGCAGGGCGTCCTTGCCGATGGCGGAGATGTGTATGTTGTCCCTTCGCCCCTGATGGAACATCACGGTGAACTCCTCCTCGCCGATGAGTTTGGCTAATTCCCGTGTTGTGGCGAAAGACCCCGCCGCAAGAACTGCTATTGTGTTCGGGTCAATATGCTCGGTAAACCCCTGCACAGACATTAAAAATCCGCCCTGGTCAAGCAATATCGCCGTCTTGGCGTCGGAATTTTTCAGCAGTTCCCTCAAAAGTGCGTCAATTTGCTTCTGTTCCTCCGGAGTTATAAATCTATGCCTTGGCATATTATGTCTCCTTTTTAGCGGACAGGTCGGTGATTAGTTTTATAAGCACCATTTTTGATATAGCATTGAGGGTCTCAAACACCCCAATCCCTCTTATTGCTATCGCCTCAAAATACGGAACTTTTCGTTTTTCCCTGTTTAGCAGATTATTCATATACTCCACCGGCGCCGCATTGGGCAGGTCTCTTTTGTTGAACTGCAGAACATAGGGGACATCCTCAAGCGTCAGCCCGTAATCGGCGAGGTTTTCCTTCATATTGATAAAACTTTCGTGGTTGTCGTTCATCCTGTTCCACGCAGAGTCCGCCACGAATACAATTCCGTCAACTCCCTGAAGGACCAGTTTCCGTGTGGCGTTGTAGAACACCTGTCCCGGCACGGTGTAGAGTTGGAATCTGGTGGTAAATCCCTTCACGGCGTGGGTGACCAGCGGCAGGAAGTCAAAAAACAAAGTTCTATCGCCGTCGGTGGCGAGAGACACCATATCCGACCGGTATTTCGCCGGGATTTTCTTGTGAATAAACAGCAAATTCGTCGTCTTCCCCGACAATCCCGGACCGTAATAGACTATCTTGCAGGTTATTTCCCTTGATGCGAAATTTATCGTTGACATTTTTCTACGCCGCTCCGGAAGTCAGTTTTTTAAGGTTTTCCCTCGCCTCCATCAACTCAAGCCTGACCAGCCCGATGTTTGCATCGGGGGTGGTCAACACCCCAAGATAACCAATTCCGGCATCGGTTAAAAACACTTTTCCGTTTTCGCCCTCAAGGACGATGTTTTTGAGTTTGCCCTGACCCATCATTTCTGAGGCTTTTACGGCAGTTCCGCCCACAGCAGAAATCATCGCAGCGACCACCTCATCCTGCACCTGCACCGAGAGATTGCTCGCCACAACAAGCCCGTCCTTCGCCACAAGGATGCTCCCCACAACACCCTTGACCTGCCCCAGCCTCTCCACAACTTCCTTCACACTTGCCATTTTGTGCTCTCCAATTTTTGTTTACCATATTTTTGTATAATAATTTTTAAGCGAATTCGCCACACTAAATTTAAAGTCCTCAAAAAGTTCCAGCGCCGAATCCGTGGGAACCTCTTTCTCAAACCACAGCCCGAGATATATGCCCACCAACTCGCTTATAACCCAGTATGAGCCCTCGCCCATAAGTATGGCGTTTTTTAATCTCCCAATGGAAGGTTTTTCCTGCTTTGCCATAGAGTAGAGTTCCACCAGATGCGCCGATATGAAGACCTTATCAAGGGCGAGGTCGGAGTCCACCGATATCGGCTGACCGAACCTGTCGGCGATGATTGCGCCCATTACACCCGGTATTCCATTGTATGTGTATGACACCCCCTCAAGGCGGGCATCGGGCGCAAGAGAGGGCTTGGGCAGACGAATTGTCTTTTCCTCCCGGGGTGCAGGCTGTGTTTCCTGTGCGGCTTTTTGCTCTGCGATTTGTTTTTCCGCCGCCTTTTCTTGCCGTTCAATTTCCTGCTGGGTTCTCTGGGCGATGGATGTCACCTTAGACAGTCTGACCCACAGCAGAATAATCATCGCCGCCATACCCAGAGTTATTATCAAAAGCCCTATTAGAACCAAAGTGCTCATATCTTATCGCCCCCTCTCTTTGGTATGTCCATCAGATGCTGTGAAATCTCCTGAAATTCCTTGAGGACTTCCGCAAATTGAAGTCCCTCGGGCAACTCTATAAGCATTATCCCGCCCTGAATTGGATGCATCGCCACAGCCCAGCCGCTGGCGTAAAGGACAATCCTCTGCCAGGTGGAAAACATTTTTCCGGCGCCGGAAATCAATCCCGTCAGGTGCGTCCCGATGGTCACTATCTTTGATATATTGTCCTCATCCGCAGAAATTGCCGACACCACCGCCACTGTTTTCCCGGGAAGTTTTACCCACATTCCCGAATAGCCCCTGTCTGTTTTTATATCCCTTTCGGACATAACCGGGATTGGGACAATTTCCTCCAGGGGAATTTCCGCCGCCTGCTCCGATACCTCCAGCGTCTGATAGCCCTCATCAAGCAGACTTTTCATCTCCGGCATATCCTTTGGGTTTGTGACCACGACGAAGGCGTCCCGCCGGGTTTTTGCGCCGGGGTTGATGAGTATCCCTGTTGAGGACATCTCGGTCTCCACAAACGCATAGCACGGGGTCTGTGCCCACTTGTCTGAAAGTTTTGTTGTGGCGAGCCATTCCACCGCCGGGATAAAGCCCGTGGTTGGCGTCCCCACAGGGCAAAGCACAACAACGCCGATTTTCTCCGACGGCTCCATTATCGGCGCCAGTCCGTTCTGGCTGGCGAAATCCATCAGCGGCTTGGGGAAACCCGAACTTTCTGTAACTTCCTCCACCTCCGGGGCGACATTCAACTCCTCAACCCCTGTCAGGTCAACGACATCCTCCGGTTGGGGGTTTTCCTCGCCCGAGGGGGATTGTTCGCCCTGCCCGGTGAGATTCTCAAACACCTCCTCAATGTTAACCTCGTCGGTTGCCTTGCTCCATCTGGATTCCTCCTGCGGCGTCTGGTCGCCGAAAATAATCTTTG
>QMSR01000187.1 GCA_003649695.1 Thermoplasmata archaeon | reverse complement strand
GTCCGCGACCTCGGGGGGGTCGCAGTTCCCCAGGACGGCGAGCATCGGAACATCGCAGGAGGAGGCGAGCTCCGAGGCGTACTCCGGTGGGCCGAAGTGCGTGATGTCCCCCGTGAGCACCACGGCGTCGACCTCGAGCTCCCTGACCAGCCTGGGCAGGACCTCCTGGCCCATCGGCGTTCCGTGCACGTCGCTCAGGTGGAGCAGCCTCATGTATCACCTTAAATAGTAGGAGCAAATAAAGACCCGTTCCCGGAGGTGGTCAGGATGGGGGCTGATGAAGATGGCTGTGGGCGTTCACATTATAGCGGACTTCTACGGCTGCCCCCGGGAGCTCCTGAGCAGAGTTGAGACTCTGAAGAGGATTTTCGAGGAATCTGCAAGGTATGCTGGCGTCACCCTCATAGGTGCCAGGTACCACCAGTTCGAGCCCGAGGGTGCAACGGGTATCCTGCTCCTGGCCGAGTCCCACATCGCATTCCACACCTGGCCAGAGCACGGCCTCGTGACCCTCGACGTCTACACCTGCGGGGACCCCAAGGAGGCTGACAACGTGTACGAGTTCCTCATCAAGGCGCTGAAGCCTAAAAGAATCAAGTTCATTAAGCTCCCGAGAGGGGATGAAATCGAGGACATTGCGCTTGATTTTGAGGGAGTTATCGAGACCGAGGTCCATATGGGAGCTGATTCCGAGGCAGGATAGCCACCTGGAGGAGCTGCACTCCATAGTTGGCGAGCTCCTGAAACAGGGGTATTTGGAGGTTAAGGAGGGAAAGCTTTCCCTCACCCCGAAGGGAAGGGATCTGGCCAGGGATCTCGGAATCTCGCATCGGAGGGAGGGCTTCTTCGAGACCGCCAGGACCAGGTGTGTGACTCTAGTCTCCTTCCTGCCCGAGATGAAGATCTACGAGATGATAGCTTCCAGAAGGCCCCCAATCAGGGCCGAGTTCGACCAGGGATACATGAGGCCGAAGGACGTCTTCTTCCGCCTCGTCGTCATGTACGAGAGAGGGGACCTGGAGGGGGCCGAGATCGCCGTCCTCGGTGACGATGACCTCCTGGGCATCGCCCTCGCCCTCACGGGTTTACCCAGGAAGGTCGAGGTCTTCGAGGTCGACGAGAATATAGTGGAGTTCGAGAACAGGATTGCCAGACAAAGGGATCTGAAGCTAGAGGCCCACGTCTACGATTTTAGGAGGAAACTAGACGGGCGTTGGCTTTCCGGTTTCGACACCTTCGTGACGGACCCCGTAGAGACGATCCACGGCCTCAAGCTCACCTTCTCGAGGGGGGCGGCCATGCTCAGGGATGGCGGTTCGGGCTACTTCGGCCTCACCAGGCTGGAGTCGTCGCTTGCCAAGTGGAGGGAGGTCCAGCGTATGCTCAACGAGATGAACTTCGCCATAACAGACCTCTATCCCAACTTCTCCGTCTACCCCCTGGAGGGGAACATTGGGTCCTACCTCGAGTCCTGCGAGGTCTACAGGGCATTCTCCTCCCTCTCCTGGCCCCCGGACGCGGACTTCTACACCTCCCACCTGTACAGGATCGAGGCCGTGGGGAGGCCTAAACCCCTGGTAGCCCCGGACGAGGAGATGATGGAGGACATCCTCCACGACGAGGAGTCCTGGGTGACGCCCTAACCGTGATATAGGAGATAGTTTCATCTACCAACGCCGGGGTAGCCTAGCCAGGCCAAGGCGGTGGACTTGAGATCCACTGGGCGAGAGCCCGCGTGGGTTCAAATCCCACCCCCGGCGCCTAATTAATTATTTTAACCTGAAAAAAATGTGAATAGAAATTTTAAATAAACAAAACTTCTTAAATTCGATGATTATGATGAAATTTTCCACGGTCATGTTGATTACCGTTTTAATGTTTCTGATCAGCCCTAATTTTGCCATGGCCTCTCTAAACGAGCAACCGATGAGCATTGAGATGATCAAAAACTTCCTTGAAGATGTTTATCAGTTGAACATAAACGAATATACAGTAACGTGGAGTCAAGAGATTGGCGAGTACATCTTCAGCAGCAAAGACAATTCCACAGTCCTCAGCGTTGGAATATACTCAATGGTGGGCGATAGGGTTTACTTTTTAGCTTTTGACATCTTCAAAGGCGTTCCGAGGCTCAGGAACGGGAAACCATTAATAATTCACAATCTCGACGAATTGGCTAGTTTCGCACCCGCCCTGATCAGGCGGTACGAGGACTTCATAGGGCATCATGATGAGTACTATGAAAAAGTAGCAAAAGCCGCCCAAAAGCTCCATGGTGAGTTCGATAAAGAAGTCGTAGTGACCTATGAGGATGTCTATGTGAGGGTCGAGGCCGACGAGTACCATGTCTCCCTCTACTCGGGTTATGTTCTGATGGGAGATAAATTGTCCATAAACTTGTTTGGCTTTGGATTTCCGCTGCCGAAGTATCTGCCTAACGACGGTAGAATAGTAGTTGGTTATGCCTTTGGAGACAAGACCCCTGTGGTTCAGGTTAAGCGGGTAGATAACCCATATCCTAAGGACAAAGCAATTGAGAAGGCCAGGGACATCATGTATGAGGCTTTCGAACAGAACGGGTTCTCCAGGGAAGAGGTGGACTCCTCCATAGACCACATCTACGCCGACATAGAATCCCTGTCCTCAGGAAACATGATCGTTCCGGTCTGGCACATAGTCTTCTACTTCACCAGGGAGCTAGGAGGGGCTAACGCGTACAGCGTGACCCTGGATGCCTCCAACGGAAACTTGATCGGTGCCGAACCCCTCAATGGCCCCATGGGAAACAACAATGATATATCGTCACGCATCACCATCCCAATACTCCTCCCATGGATCATCCCTGCAATATATTTAATGAAGAAAAAATATTTTTGATTTTATTTTTTAAATGTTGGCGAGATTTGTTATTGCTAGTCCCCCGTCAACTCTCAGGATGCATCCGTTCAGGTATTCCTCCTGGAGGACGAACAGGACGGCCCTTGC
>QMSR01000186.1 GCA_003649695.1 Thermoplasmata archaeon | reverse complement strand
CAAAATAAAGAGGCATATTTTCAGCAAAAAGTATTATGGTTTAATACAAGTCACAGATATTCGAAAAGAAAAGCTTGGAGATATAACTGAGGAGGATGCTAAAAGGGAAGGCTGTAGTAGCGTGGCCGAATTTAGAAAGGTATGGGAGGAAATACATGGGAAATGGGATCCCGAACAGGAAATTTATGTTATTGAATTCAGGCTTTTGGATAGAAAGAGAGAAGCAGAAAATATATAAAGTCCACAATTAATATAAATAAACAAAGGGAGCGGAAATTGGAAGAACCACACTCCCTCGCCCTGCAAGCAAAGCCCCTAAGACTCGATGAAAAGAGGTGATAAAAGGATGCGGGGGCTCTTTAGCAAATTAGATAAGATGTTTAATTTTCTTGGCTTTCTTCCTAAGCCCTACTGAAGTAATTGTAAGCACCTCACAAATCCTCTCTTGCGTTAAACGCCTCCCCTTTCTTTTCGCCAGAATATATATTACAGCGCCCAATGTTGTTAGATTAGGATTGTCATTCACTTTTTTCAAGGCCTCCAGTATTTCTTCCTGACTCAGAATGTCGCCTATTCCTAATGATTTTAGTGCAAAATCTAAGTAGTGAGTCAAGGAAGGAGGCGAATATCTCTTTGCCAATTTCTTAAAGGGTTTATAAGCTATCTTCTTGAGCTTGCAAGGTATTCCCAATTTTCTGCAAGCGAAGAAAAGAGCAATAGCGTCTCTGCATTCCTTCCTACTAGAGGAGATTTGTTTAACAATATTAAGGTACTCTATGTATAGCTTATCTATCAAATAGTCTGGGAAGAATTTCCCTGGTAATTTTACAAAATCTTTGGTTTTTTCAGTTATTTCTTCAAACCATTTTCTTGTATTTATCTCTAGCACAATTTCTATCCCTTCTGGCAAATTCACCTTATGGAGTGGTTTAAAATAACCATCAGCAACTTTTACTACAATTTTCATAGTAATATTTATATAGATCTTGCTTTATAAGATTTTCTTTAAAAATGAAAGACTATCGTAAGTACGAAAGAGAGTTAAGAAACCTCCTCAACGAGAAAGGTTTTAACGGTTTTAGGGTAGCAGGCAGTTTCGGAGAATTCGATGTTATTGCCTTTAGAAATGGAATTCCTTACCTTTTTCAAGTAAAAACAACCAAAAATGATAAAGTTATTAGAATTTCGAAATTTGAACTCAGAAAAATAATAAATTTCTACCTAAGGCATAATACTCTTAAAGTTTTCCTAGCAGTAAAATTTAGAAGAGATTGGCGTTTCTACCATGCTTTCCAATTTAAAGGCTTTTTAACTTTTCCCACACAGACAATAGAGATCCGAAAAAATGCGGGATTAACACTTGAGCAGATACTAAATTTTTAAGTAACACTTATATAGTGATTGCCAAATAGCATATATAATGCCACGCCAGACTTTGCTTCCCAAAAGAGTAATAGAGAGCATAATTATATCTTTGCAATTATCTGACAAAACAATATCTGAGCTATCTAAGGATACTGGCTATTCAAGGAGAGTCATACAAAAGCACCTCGATGCACTAGAATATCTCAATATTGTTTATTTTGATGACAAAACACGTAAGTGGTGTTTAAAAAAGCCAGATATTTCTTTAGTTAGGGAAATATGCGATAAGACTATTCGAACATTTCTAGGAGAAAATCCCCCAAAGGTTTTAGAGATGTCACTAGAAGACTTAGAGAGAATCCTTGAATTTGCAATAGGAGAGGTTTGGAGGCGGGTAAGTGTTCCCTGAAATAGCACATTTGCATATATTAGGGGCATGTCCTTGCAATTGTAAGCATTGCTATTTAAAGCAGAATTTTAGGGAAACAATCCTCCCTCTTAAAACAGTAGAGGACTACATGCAAATTTTGCATGATAATGGTGTTAAATATTTAAATATCTTAGGGGGAGAACCCTACCTACATCCGGAATTTCCAGAAATCTTAAAAAAAGCGACAGACATGTTTGAGAAAGTAACTATCAGTACTTATGGAGAGGTTTTCTTCAGGAAATATTTAGAGAAAGTAGTTTCTTATGATAATACTACTATATGGGTCTCTCTCGATTACTATGGGGAAAAGCATGATCTCCTTAGACAAAGACAAGGGTTGTTTAATAAAGTTCTTGCTAACTTAATTTATGCTAAAAGATATGCAGACAAGATTTCAATAAGATCTACAATCTTTGATGATAATCTCCCAGATCTAGAAGAAATACTGAATTTCGCAAAATATTATGGTTATGCAATGTTCTGCTATAGAAGCATAGGCTATAATGAGCCGTCAGCAAAAACACTAGAAAAAGTATATTTGCTATTTATGGAGGAGGATCCTGGAACATATCAGGTGAGAGACAACATATACAAGTTGGTTAATGATAAGCTATATCCCTGGGCTATAAAAATATATGAAAAATATGGGAAACTATGCGGAGCAGGTACTAGAAGAATATCTATATTACCCAATGGTACTGTTACTCCCTGTCCTTATTGGCTAACATATTCTCTAGGTAAACTTGACAATATAGAAAGATTGCGAGAAAACATCAAGAAATTCATAGAGTACTCTATGCAAATACCGGAGAGATGCAAGGGATGTAACTTGGCAGAAATATGCAGAGGATTTTGCACAATACTTAGAGGCAAAAACTGCCCTATTAGAGAAGGAGAAAGATTCAGATACTTATATGGTTAATTAAAATTTATAAAATTGTTGCTTGCAAAACCTTGCTCTTCAGAGCAGGATATGCAAGGAGGGATTGTGGGAAATATTTAAATACTTCAGGTCTCCATTAGAGATACTAAAGATTGGAATGTTTCCGATGGGATGGAGCACTCGTGAGCGTGCCCTGAAGTCGTCTGCCGTAAAGGCGGATGGAACGGGAGAAGCTCCGCACTTCAGTGGGGTAGCTCATGGCATTTAAATATATTTGTCCTAAATGTGGTTATGAGAACGTAAGAGAAT
>QMSR01000185.1 GCA_003649695.1 Thermoplasmata archaeon | reverse complement strand
GACCTGTAGCTTAATTGGATAGAGCACCTGACTACGGATCAGGAGGTTGGGGGTTCGAGTCCCTCCAGGTTCACAAACGAAGAAAGGCTGCCTTGTGCAGCCTTTCTTCGTTTGAAGCGGGAAGATCTCACCCCTTTCAACTTTTTGACTTTTTAGACTTTATACCTCACAAACGCCTCCACGGCCTGGTATTCGGCCAGGCCGAGCTTGTCGAGGAGGACGGCGGTCTGGTGGTTGCGGTCTTCGGCGCGCTGCCAGAACTCGCGGGTATCGGATCCGGGGAAGAGAGCCTGATCTTTCTGCGACTGGTGTTTGAAGATCGCCTTGCGTTTCTTCACCACCTCGTCGGGGCTGAGCGGCACCAGCATGTCGGCCTCGTTGACGGGCCACTCCTGCCAGGCGCCGCGGTAGAGCCACACATAACACTCCCGCATCCAGGGATCCTCTTTCACCTCGTCGAGCACATGCAGGATGGCGTCAAGGCATACACGGTGGGTGCCGTGGGGATCGGAGAGGTCGCCGGCGGCGAATATCTGGTGCGGCTGCACCTGTCGCAGCAACTCCCGGACGATCCCCTGGTCCTCCTCCGTCAGTGGTTTTTTCTTCACCCGTCCCGTCTCGTAGAAAGGCATCTCCAGAAAATGGATATGGTCATCAGGGATCCCCACAAAGCGACAGGCGGCGCGCGCCTCCACCTTACGGATGAGCGTCTTCACCTTCTGCACTTCAGGGATATCGACCTGGCCCGGTCTCTTCGTGGCAAAAAAATCGAGTACCTTCTGGTAAAACTCTTTCGGGTAACCGAATCCCGGCGCAAAGTCGCCGGCAAACTCATTGAGGAAGTTGGCAAAACGCACCACGTCGTCGTCGAAGACGGCAATATTGCCGCTGGTCTGATAGGCGACATGCACCTCATGACCCTGGTCGACAAGGCGGGTGAGGGTGCCTCCCATGGAGATGACGTCATCGTCGGGATGGGGGCTGAAGACGATCACCCGCTTGGGATAAGGCTTGGCCCTTTCCGGCCGCGAGCTGTCGTCGGCGTGGGGCTTGCCGCCGGGCCAGCCGGTGATAGCATGTTGTATCTCGTTGAAGACACGTATGTTGATATCGTATGCCTGCCCCCGCTTGGCCAGCAGCTCGCCCATGTGGTGTTCGTTATAGTCGCGGTTGGTGAGCTTAAGGATCGGTTTCTCCACCGTCCGGCAGAGCCAGATCACCCCTTTCCTTACCATGGCGTCGTCCCACAGGCAGTCGCCCACCAGCCAGGGGGTGCGGAAACGTGTCAGCTCGGCGGCGGAGGCCTCGTCGAGCACCACGCTGGCGTTGTCGTGTTCCTGCAGGAAGGAGGCCGGCACGTTCTCCGTGACGGGTCCTTCGACGGTCTCGCGGATGATGGGGGCCTTGCCCTCACCCCACGCCAGGAGGATCACCTCCTTCGCGCTGAGAAGGGTGCCCACACCCATGGTGATGGCCTTACGCGGCACGTTGTCCTCGCCGAAGAAATCGCTCGCCGCATCGGCGATGGTGACATAGTCGAGCGTCACCAGCCGCGTCACCGAATGACGGTCGGCGCCCGGTTCGTTGAAACCGATATGGCCGGTACGGCCGATGCCCAGCAGCTGTATGTCGATACCACCGGCCTTGCGTATCTCCTCCTCGTAGCGACGGCAGAAGGCCGGCACCTCCTCGAGGGGCAGGGTAGCATCCGGCACATGCACGTTCTCCTTCAGGAGGTCCACCTGGTCGAGCAGATGCTCCCGCATGAAACGCACATACGACTGCAGCTTGCCGGGGGGCATGGGATAGTACTCATCCACATTGAAGGTGATCACATTGCGGAAGCTGAGTCCTTCCTCCTGGTGCATGCGCAC
Source organism: Thermoplasmata archaeon (assembly GCA_003649695.1). Classification (GTDB taxonomy): domain Archaea; phylum Thermoplasmatota; class Thermoplasmata; order Thermoplasmatales; family B87-G9; genus B87-G9. The sequence goes on along the minus strand of QMSR01000185.1, from coordinate 1,123 downwards.
CAGCTCGTCGTACACCTCTACGGGCGTGGAGCCGGTAGGCAGCCCCAGCACACAGTGCTCGCCTTTCTCCTCCTTGGCACGTATGGTGTCAGCGATATGGTTGGCCACCATCTTTGAGGCAGCGCGTGAGCTCTGGAACACCCGCACCGGGATCTTCTCATATTTCAGCCACTCCGGCTGGCCGGCCGGGGGAAGGAGCTCTTTGCCTGAGTCTAAACGGAATGTTATCATAGTTGTGAGTATCGGGTTTTTGAGTTGTATCAGTTCTTAGTTCATTGTTGCAGGCTTTGCAGGTTGCAGGTTAAACGTAATTAGCTCGCTGACGCTCGCGAAATTAAGCTACTTCGTAGCTGAAATTAGCGGCTACACCGCGAAATTGTTTCTATCATTCACTCATTCTTGGTCCGCTGTAGCCTTTGGCGAAGGCGGATATCATTCTATCATTGATCATCACAGGGCTCAGAAGATGCCGGTATTCAATTTAAAATTCATCATTCATCATTCAAAATTTTTCCTTCATCGTTCATCCTTCATCCTTCATCGTTCCTATGGCGTTTTCCCGTCGAGCATGGCCAGGGCGAAGTGTCCGGCGCCGATGAAGCCGGCTTCGTGCTTCAGCTCGGCCGCCACGATCTCGAGGTGTTCATGACACACGGTCATCGAGTTGTCGATCACTGCCTCGCGGATCAGTGCGAGGTATCGCTCTCCTGCCAGGGCCATCCCGCCTCCCACGACGATCAGCTTGGGTGCGAAGATATTGACCAGGTTACCCAGGCCGATCCCCACGAAGCGGGCGTTCTCCTGCACTGTCTCCACGGCTGCCGGCTCGCCAGCGTGGAAACGCTCGAAAACGGGCAAGGCGGTGCTCACGACCTTCTCCTCCCCGCCAGCCCTTTTCACCCGGCGGTTATAGCGCTCGACGAAAGCCTGTGATGAGGCATATGACTCGAGGCATCCCTTGCCGCCCCATTTGCTGCGGGGACCGGAGAAGTTGATGGTCATCTGGCCAAACTCTCCGCTGGCATTATTCTCGCCCCGGTAGAGCTTCCGGTTGATCAGGATGGCTCCGCCGATGCCTGTACGGAGGGCGATAAAGATCATATCGTCCACGCCGCGGGCTGCG
>QMSR01000184.1 GCA_003649695.1 Thermoplasmata archaeon | reverse complement strand
AGGATGACCACGTCGTACTTGTGTTCGACAAGACGTCGTGCTTTCTCGATCACCATCTCAGCAACTTGTACATGGCGCTCTGGGGGCTCATCGAATGTCGAGCTTATGATCTCTGCCTTGACCGACCGCTCCATGTCCGTAACTTCCTCAGGGCGCTCGTCAATTAGCAGCACGATCAGCTTCACTTCCGGATGGTTCTCGAGGATAGCATTCGCGATCTTCTGAAGAATGATGGTCTTTCCGGCCTTCGGGGGCGAAACGATCAGGCCCCTTTGCCCCTTTCCAATAGGACAAAGCAAGTCGATAATGCGCACAGTAATATCTCGATCCTTCGTCTCGAGCGTGAATTTCTCCTGCGGATACAAAGGCGTAAGATTGTCGAAGAGAGTACGCTGCTTGGCTACTTCCGGGCTCTCGAAATCGACAGCCTCCACCCGAAGCAGAGCAAAGTAGCGCTCCCCGTCCTTGGGCGGCCTTACCTGACCAGAGACGATATCGCCCGTCCGCAAGTCAAAGCGCTTTATCTGAGAGGGGGAAACATATATGTCGTCGGGGCTAGGTAGGTAGTTGTAGTCGGGAGAACGAAGAAAGCCGTATCCTTCAGGGAGGATTTCCAGAACGCCCTCTCCAAATATGAGCCCATTCTGCTTCGTCTGAGCTTCCAGAATCTTGAACATGAGCTCCTGCTTCCGGAGCCCAGTCGCGCCCTGAACACCGAGCTCCTGGGCTGTCTTCACCAGCTCGGAGATTGTCTTCTTCTTCATCTCGGAAAGATCGAGAGCCTTGCTCTCACCCCGTGCAGGAGCTTCCGAATGAGACGCGGCCGAGTTGCTCTTGCGTGCACCTGCCTGCGACTCCGACGTGGACTTCTTCTGTCCGTTCTCTACCGCCTTGGCTTGTCTCGGCATACTCAGAACTCCTCATGAAATGCCCTAGCCGTCGGTTCCCGAATGGGCTCATGGTGAGTTAGTACACCTTCCACTCAGCGCCGCCGGCCCATCCGGAGGAACACTGGAAGCAGGGTACCGGAACCGTTTCTCCGGGTTCACCGAACTTTAACTTGAACCGCGGTGTCCGGGGCAGGGGTTCCTGGAGAATCCAAATCGTCGATCTGGTGCCATCCAACACCCGTGCTGCATCCTAGACGAACAGTGGAGCCATGTCAATCGGATTGTTGAGCCCAATAGCGGCCTCTGCCGACCCCCGATCCCACGGCTGCCAAGCCCACGCACGAGAGGGCAGTCCGGCCTGTCACACGTGGTGCCGGTTTCCGCGGAAGATCCTCTCTCGCACCTCCCGGCCGGTGCGCTCGATCAAGCCGTCCTCCCCTTCCCTTCTGGTGGAGAGCTCTCGAACTTCGATACTCTGCAATTCCTTCTGAAAGGCGCCGCTCTCGATCTCATCCAAAATCTCGGCCATCGTCCGAGCAACTTGACTGTCTATGACCCTTGGCCCGCGCGTAAGGGCTCCGTAGTAGGCCACCTCACTTACCCGATCGCGCATGCCTTCAAGTCCGTTCCGGTGCACGAGCTCTGCTAGATACTTTAGTTGATGTACACACTCCAGGAAGGCCATCTCGGGCGAGTAGCCTGCCTGCACAAGCGTGTCGAATGCTCTGCGGACCAGCCACTCGACCCCGCCACACACGACAGCTTGCTCGCCGAACAGATCTACCACGACCTCATCACGGATGCTCGCTTTCAGCATCCCAGCCCTAGAGAAGCCAAGAGCATGCCCGAGCGCACGGGCCAGACGAAGCGCCTCGCCACTCTCGTCTCGCCACACACCGACATATGCGGGAACGCCGCGGCCCTCAAGGAACGCAGAACGCACCTCTTCCCCGGGAGCCACAGGCGCCACTAGAACTACATCGCCCCACGGCGCACGGCGCACACGCTCGCCGAGGGATGAGCTCACCAGCGAGAACCCGTGCGCAACACACAGACCCGCACGCCGGCCAGAGGCCCGCAATCGAGGCTCTACGAGGCGCCCAAGGACCTCCTCGTGCACGGCATCGGGAAGGAGGCACAGAAGGAGATCGGAGGTCCCAAGGTCCGTCTCATCCACTACTTCGAACCCGTCGCTCTCCGCACGTGAATACGAGGGCCCACCAGGGCGCACCCACACCCTCACGTTCTCGAACAGCCCGCTGTCCCGAAGATTGAGTGCAAAGGCCCGACCTTGGTTACCATATCCCAGGACAAGCGCTTGCTTGCCTTCCAGAACATCAAGATCCCCGTCTTGCGGCTCGAGCCAGGTACCCACTCACCCTCCGAGGAGATCAGCAACGTCCATGCGCCCGGCACCAGCTTGCCTACCTGCCAGAGGATCCCTCTCCCAGCCTCTCCTGCAGCTTCTCTTCAGAAACCCTCTTGAAGGTTACCAGGAACGCCTCCTCCCCGTTGACAAAGATGTGAGCGCGTCCCTCCGTCCAATAGAACCAGGCGCTCCACTCGTTTCCCCCAGAGCCATACCGTCTGACTTCTTGCGGGAACCGGCGCTGGCGAAGGGTTCTCGCCACGTCCGAACCTGGGCCCCACTTGTCGGCCTCCTGGCGACAAGTCGAGGGATCTGCTGCCTCCGCCAGGGCACCAAGCATCTGGGCCATCCAAAGGTGGGCTTTCTGGCGCATCTCATCGCCAGCAAGCTCGTAGGCACGGGCCATTTGCAGATGGTAGTCCATGTCCCATGGCCTTGCGTCTACAAGCTTGCCTGTCATCTCTATCGCCTTCTCCGCATCGCCGAGATCGTGATAGACATTGCCCAGCGCTTCTACGACCACCAGGTCCGAGGGATCCGCTGCGTATACTTTCTCGAAGAACTCGGCACACTGCAGGAGGTGTTCTTTCGCCTTCTGGTCGTTTCCTGCCTCTTCATACTTCGAGGCAAGCTTCCTATGAACCACTGCGATGTTATACCACACATCGAGATAGTCTTCTTGCGGGCGCTCTATCTCCAGCGCCTGAGTCAGCAAATCGAGTCCTGCAGTGAGCTCTT
>QMSR01000183.1 GCA_003649695.1 Thermoplasmata archaeon | reverse complement strand
CTACTTCCTTATTGATCTCATGTTCTCGGCGTTGGTCGTTATTGCTATGTCTTTGTCGAACTCTGAAGACTTCTTGAGCGACAGCTTCGTAAAGTCGAGGATATGATTGCCGCTCGGCTACCAGCTTCTTCAAAGCTTCCCATGCGCTCGAATGATCTTCGTTGAAGTACCGAATGAAGCTGTCCAGGTCAGAATCAGCCCTAGGTGTGGTGAAGGCTTCTACGGATATAACGTTTCGTGCCCTTTCTACCAACTCTATCCCTGCCTCACTGGCATCATTGTCGTAGCAGATGATAGGTTGACGGGCAAGTTTTCTGATGCAATCATAGTCCGCGTTGTGGATGCCGCCCGCAGCACAGGCGTTGATATAGTCAAGGTCCTTGCCCTTAGCCTCACTATGTCTCAACAGCAGTGACTGCAGCTGCAGCTGGTTGAATTCACCCTCTGTAACAATCATGATGTCATTGAATGAGCTCTCAGCGTCATGCTTATGCGGCTTGAATAGACCGTGACCGAATAGTCCGGCTTGGTCAAATGGCTTGAAGTATCGAATCTGTTTTTCATACGGTTTACGGAATCGGATACCGACAATGCGGTGATAGGCGTCCGTATAGAAGAAGCAGAGCCAACCGGCACTGCCATCAGTGCAGCGTCTGAGCTTCTCCTCCGCCTGCGTGAGAATGACCAGTTCTTTCTCTTTTAAGTCAGTTCTTGCTGCCTCGAACAGGTCACCGACAGAATATTCGCCCGGAACAACCCCCAACATCGAGTCGACCACAACCTGCGGATGTATCTTCCGTTCTTCGATCAGATAACGGTACGCATTGGACCCAGTCTGATCCGCCTGCGCAAGCAATGCTACGTGGAAATCATGGAAGACCTGTTGCAGTATCTCTTGAACCGGACTGGCGGATGACAATTCGCCACCCCAAGCAGTTATATATCTACCACAACTAGGGTGGAAGCATTTCCCCAGCGTGTCGTCACGCTTTATTGAGAAAGTCTTGTGACGGCAGAACGGGCATTCAACCTTTTGACCGGGACGGCCAATAATACCGTACTTGTCACCTAAGATTAGTGAGACGTTTTTAGGCAAGAAACCTCCGATCTGCGTTCATCATTAGAGAAGCAATCAGTAGTCAGGTTACTGTTCCTGGAGTCGGACGAATTGAAGACATTCATTTCGGCGTCTTGGTTATATGGTATCTGTTCCACATCAATCCTCTTTATTCTGGATTTGAAAAACGACTGCTCAGGCACTATTTGTCCTGTAATATGTGGGGCATCAGCTGCTCACGCGGCAGAGCCACACTGCAGTCATGGCTCCCCGAGGATGAGATGCGAGCTTGCGATGGAATTCAACTTGACAACAAGTACTAGGGTATTTCTACGTTTGTTAGTCGTAATCTATTTCCCCTGAAATTTTATGTGCACAAATAATTAACGTCGGTATACATCGACCTATCAATAACTTACCTGTCAGTTGCTTTATGCTAAATTTACATGCTCCAATTATTATCAATCTGGTTTCGCCTAATAGTTTGTCTTATATCCACATACAAACGATCTTGAATTACCGTCTTGCAATGTATCAGACCGGTTTACGAACGAGGTTTTCTTAATGGGATGTAGTTGTAACTGACAAGCAAGAAATCGTGCCTTGCTTAATAGCCCTTCAGAATTTTGGTGATGTTGCTTGATCCTTAGTCTCCCTTGCCAATTTGGACATCATTCGCTACATTAATCCAAACGGGTATACAAACTGCAGGGAGTATGTATTAATTTTGTTATCGCGGTCTGGGTTTTGGTGATTACATCACTGCATTAATTGGGATTTCCAAACAGTACAAACGGTGCCCAGTAATAGGGACTCTTGAATTCAGTGCTATCAATCATATACAGTTTGGTTTGCTGGAGAGCTTCTGCCTTGGGCATCCCATCCAGGAGTCTTCGGTAGAACTCCCGCATGAAAATGGAAGTGGATTCATCATTAACTGGCCACAGACTCAAGCACAATGCTCGCGCACCTGCAGCAAAGAAGGCTCTATTGAAACCGATAATTCCTTCCCCCGGCAGCAGTTTGCCAAGACCAGTGTTACAGGCGGATAGAGTCACCAAATCGGCATCGAAATTGAGGTCTGCAATCTCAAATGCGTATAGGAATCCGTCACATTCGGTACTCGAATCCGTGGTTTGGGAAAGAAGCAGAGCAGAGAAGTCTGAATTCTGGTTATCGACTATGGCGTGTGTGGCAAAGTGGATATATTGATAAGAATTTAGAGTTGAGTTTCTTACTCTTGATTCGAGGGCTTCGTCGTCGACCAGCAACACGACGTTCGGCTCGTTCGAGATCTGACTCCCAAGAAACAGGTCGTTAATCTCCTTTACCTCGTGCCTCACGAAGTCTAAATTTGTCAGTGTCTGTGAAGCATCTCTGATTGATCGAGAGACATATTTCGATTTATCAACGGATATCTCGCCAAAATCACTCTTGCCGATTGCTAACAATAGACGAGCCGAATCTGGCTTGCTCTGATTATTCAGGTAGCAGTAGGTGCTCAGCGACTGTGCATAAGTGATTGTCAAGGTCCGATTGAGAAAGGGAATATCTGCCCAGTCCATATTCTCACTGCCATCTGATGTGTCCGCATTTATCAGAAGTTCAAAGGGAAGGAGGTTAAGAACACCGTCGGGTATGATTACCAGTTCAAACTCATTCCCTGTGCTCAATATCGGGAGCAGTAGTCTGCTGAACAAATCTTTCCCGTATTCAAGCACTATGGCAAGTTCAGCATGCTGCTGTTCGTCGCTATGGTCGTAGTAGAAGGTTCTGAGGTGCTTGATCATATATGCCACCTTAGTGGTTTCGTCAAATCTATGAAACTCAATCCCAGAAGACCTGATAGCGACGACGATGCCCATGTCTCCTTCGAGAAAATACCGGACAATTACTTTCTTCCCCTCTTCAACATCTGTTAGCATTGCCTCAATGGAAACAGGGGCGACTAAGCT
>QMSR01000182.1 GCA_003649695.1 Thermoplasmata archaeon | reverse complement strand
GGAAGCTCCTGGGCGAGGTCTCCCTCACCTCCCTCCTCTCCCTCTACGCCCAGCTCCTGCACCGGACCTAGCCGCTCTGGTCAGCCGTAATTTGCGTAAATGTCGCTATGGCTGACCTTCCCCTCCATTGGAGGGGTATCGGGGGGAATGATAACTGCCCACATCTTCGGGGGGTTTCAGCAGCATCCATTCGGGCCTGGGACCCCGCATGTCGGAGACCGCCATATTACTGAAAACTGTCCCACAGGGCTACATAGAAATTTAAGGAAAACAAAATTTTCCGCTTGTTGCTATCTACGAAACAGCCCTTTTATTGGGCCTCAGACCTACTCCCTCGTGCCCAGGCTCCACATAGCCTCCGAGCGGGAGATCAAGGAAGGCCTGACGACGGACGTCTACTTCCTCAGGACCGTCGAGGTCCTGAGGGCCAAGGGCGTCAGCAAGATGGTATACGCGGAGTTCACGGCCTCCGGCGTCCCCTACCCCTGGTTCGTGTTCGCCGGCCTCGAGGACGCCCTGGCGATCCTCGAGGGGCTCCCGGTCGACGTCTACGCCCTCCCCGAGGGGACCGTCGTCCCCGCCAGGGACCCATCCGGCCTCCCCGTGCCAGTGATGGCCATCGAGGGCAGGTACGAGGACTTCGCCCCTTACGAGACCCCGGTCCTGGGGGCCATCTGCCAGGGCTCCGGTATCGCGACCAAGGCCGCCAGGATCAAGCTGGCGGCGGGCGACAGGCCCTGCCTCTCCTTCGGCATAAGGAGGATGCACCCAGCCATAGCCCCCTTCATCGACAGGGCCGCGTACATAGGCGGCTGCGACGGCGTCTCAGGGGTACTTTCGGCGAGGCTCATGGGCATTGAGCCCGTGGGGACCATGCCCCACGCCCTCATTATCCTCATGGGGGAGGAAGAGGCTTGGAGGGCGTTCGACGAGGTCTTGGACCCCAGGATTCCGAGGATCCTCCTCGTCGACACCTTCGGGGACGAGAAGGAGGCGTCGCTCAGGGCAGCCAGGGTCGTCCCCGGGGCCCACGGCGTGAGGCTCGACACCCCGGGGAGCAGGAGGGGCAGGATGGAGGACATCGTGAGGGAGGTCCGCTGGGAGCTGGACCTCAGGGGCTTCCGCGACGTCAAGATCGTCGTCTCCGGGGGCCTCGACGAGGAGTCCGTGGCCAGGCTCGCGGAGGCGGGGGCCGACGCCTTCGGGGTCGGCACCTCCATATCCAACGCCAAGACCATAGACTTCGCCATGGACATCGTCGAGGTTGAGGGGGAGCCTAAGACCAAGAAGGGGAAGCTCTCCGGGAGGAAGACCGTCCTTAGGGAGGACGGGACCCTCAGGGTCCGCCCGTGGAGGGGGGACGGCGGCCTCCTAGTGAAGTGGATCGAGAACGGGAAACTTATAAGGAACCTCCCCGGGGTGGGGGAAATCCGGGAGTACGTCCTCTCGCAGCTGAAGGGACTGGGATGGAGGCAAGAATAAGGGACATGGTCCTGGAGGACCTGCCCTGGGTGGTGGCGACCGCGCACAGGACGCTGAGCGAGAGGTACAGGCCGAGCCTGTTCACGGACATCCTGGCCAGGTGGCCCAGGGGCTGCCTAATCGCGGAGGCCTCGGGCAGGAGGGTCGGCTTCCTGATGGGGGCCCTCTACGGCTCCGAGGCCCGGGTCCTCATGGTCGCGGTGGTGGAGGAGTTCAGGAGGAGGGGGATAGGGACCGCCCTCATGGAGGAGTTCGAGAGGAGGGCTAAGGAGTCGGGGGCCCAGAGGATAACGCTGGAGGTCAGGACCTCCAACGACGGGGCCATCAGGCTGTACCGCCGCCTGGGCTACCGCGTCGTCGGAACCCTGATCTCCTACTACGCCGACGGATCCGACGCCTTCCTCATGGAGAAGGTCCTAGAACACTGAGATGCGCCCCTCCAGGAACTCGAACTTCAGCTCATAGACCTTCTCCAGCTGCTCCGCCACCAGGTCCCTGATGTCCGAGAAGTACCTCTTGACATCTGCCCCCTCCTCGGGGACGATCTCCACGCTCACGATCTGGGGCTCCGAGATCGGGTGCCCTATCCTGGACACCATCTTCACGTAGATCTCCGCAGCGTCGGTGCCCATGATCTCGTAGGCCTTCTCCGCGATCCTGAAGGCCAGGACGTTGTACAGCTTCCCTACGTGGGTGACCGGGTTCTTTCCCGCGGCCGCCTCGAGGCTCATGGGCCTGTAGGGGGTTATCAGGCCGTTCACCCTGTTCCCCCTGCCAACCATCCCGTCGTCGCCGCTCTCCATGGAGAGACCCGTAACGGTGATGTAGAAGACCCCGTTCCTGGGGTCGTCGGCGGTGTTCAGCTTCACGTCTAGCTTGAGGTTCGTGAGGGAGGATGCGAAGTCCCTGATCTCTGAGAGGACGTTCTCCTTCGAGGCCAGGTACTCCCTGGGCCCGTCGAAGAACCTGTCCACGAAGGCCGCCGCAACCGTTAGGTCGATCCTACCCCCCCTGCGCACGCCCATGACCTTGATGTCCTCCCCGAGCTCCGGATAGTCCTCCCTGAGCTGGTCGTTCATGAACCTCTCCGTCTCCAGGACCACCCTCTCGAGGTCCGTCATCGGGGCGTAGCCCACGCCAATCGAGGTGTCGTTGGCCAGGACCTTGCCCTTCTCGAAGAGGGCCCTGAGGTCCACGGAGCCTGGGCCGATCTCCGAAAAGATCTCCACGTGGGCATCCACGTCCAGGTGCCTGAAGTTCTCGTCCAGGTACGTCCTGGCCGCCCTGACGGAGATCTCCTCCACCGGCACTGGCTCCCCGTTGACGTCGTTGGTCGCCCTGCCGGCGAGGAATATCTTTGCGGGCCTGAGGACCCTGCCCCCACCCCAGGAGGGTTCGGCCGCCCCCGCCACGATGAGGAGCTTGTCCACGTTGTGGTGCAGGATCCTCCCGTACTTCCTGAGGTAGAACTTGGAGAGCTCCCTGGAGATGGCCTCGGCGATCCCGTCCGCCACGGAGTCGGGGTGACCGAG
>QMSR01000181.1 GCA_003649695.1 Thermoplasmata archaeon | reverse complement strand
TCTCGTAGAGCCTCAGCTTCTTCCTGGCCTCGTCCGTGAAGTCCACCCCCTCAGCGCCGTACATGGCCTTGGAGATCTTCTCGATCTTGGTCTTCAGGTCTTCGTCGAGCTCGTACAGGAACTTCATGTCGCTGTTCCCCGACTCCGCCAGCTTGACCACTTTCTCCGCCAGGTCTATGCCGCCCTCGCCTCCTCTGGAGTGGACCTCCACCAGGGAGTAGGGCACGCCCTCCTGCTCCAGGAGCTCCTCGAGGGCCCTGATCTCGGCCTCGGTGTCCGTGGGGAAGCGGTTGATGGCGACGACGGCCGGGACTCCGAAGATCCTGAGGTTCTCGATGTGCTTCTGGAGGTTCTCGTAGCCCTTCCTCACGGCCTCCACGTTCTCCTGCTTGACCTCCTCCAGGGGGACCCCCCCGTGGACCTTGAGGGCCCTGATGGTTGCGACGATGACGGCGGCGTCGACCCTGAAGCCGCCCTTCCTGGCCACGATGTCTATGAACTTCTCGGCGCCCAGGTCTGAGCCGAAGCCCGCCTCTATGATGGTGTACTCGGCCAGCCTCCTGGACACCTCGACCCCCATCAGGCTGGAGGTCCCGTGGGCGATGTTGGCGAACGGTCCCGTGTGCACGATGGCCGGGGTGTTCTCGATGGTCTGCACCAGGTTCGGCTTGAGGGCGTGCTTGAGCAGGGCGGCCATGGCCCCCACGGCGCCCAGCTTCCCGGCCACGATGGGCTCCCTCTTCCTGGTCCAGCCCACGACGATCCTGGAGAGCGCCTCCTTCAGCTCCCGGTAGGAGGTCACGAGGCCCAGGATGGCCATGATCTCCGAGGCGGCCGTGATCACGAAGTGGCTCTCCCTCGGGACGCCGTCCCCGGGACCCCCGAGGCCGACGATGATGTGCCTGAGGGCCCTCTCGTTGAGGTCCAGGGCCCTGCCCCACTCGATCCTCTTGATGTGGAAGCCCAGCTCGTTGCCGAAGTGGAGGTGGGCGTCCAGCATGGCGGCCAGCAGGTTGTGGGCGTAGGTCACGGCGTGGAAGTCCCCGGTGAAGTGGAGGTTTATGTCCTCCATGGGGAGGACCTGGGCGTAGCCGCCGCCCGTCGCGCCCCCCTTGATCCCGAACACGGGTCCGAGGGATGGCTCCCTGAGGTTCACGATGGCGGTCTTCCCTATCCTCCACATGGCCTGGGAGAGGCCAACGGCGACCGTCGTCTTGCCCTCCCCCAGCTTCGTGGGCGTCATGGCGGTGACGAGCACGACCTTCGCGTCCTTCCTGATGGGCCTCTTCAGGACGTCCATCTTGATCTTGGCCATGTAGTCCGTGTGGAGCTCGAGGTCCCCCCTCGACAGCCCTACCTTCTCCCCGACCTCCCATATGGGGAGGAGCTTCGCCTCCCTGGCGATCTCGATATCCGACTTCATCCTACCAACCTCCCTTTAACGGCCTCGAACACGGACCTGGCCAGCCCCTCGGCCTCCCGGACCATGGCCATCGCCTCCTCGACGATGGCCTCGTCCTTGAGGGAGGAGGCGTTCACGATCATGTTCATGGCGGCCCCCTCAACGGCCGCCCTCGCCATGCTGGCCGCGACGGCGAGGTCGGAGACCACGAACTTGTAGAGCTTCCCATGGAGGCCCTGCATCTCCCTGAGCATCTCGAGGGCCTCCATCCCGACCCTCCTGGGCACGTCCGCGGCCCCCAGCAGGGCCTCCCTGAGCCTCTCCTCCCTCACCTTCGCCTGCTCCGGGGTGTCCTTGGGGAGCCTCATGGCCTCTATGACCGCGTCGAAGGCCTTTACGTCCTCCTGCATGAGCTCCCGGAACCTGAGGATCCTCCGCTTGGACCTCTCGGCCAGGTCCCTGAGCTCCGCCTCGTAGACCTTGTACTTCTTCTTCGGGAGCGTGACCTCCGCGACCATCGACATGAGGGCGGCGGCCATGGCGCCCGAGAGGGCGGCGACGGAGCCGCCGCCGGGCGTCGGGGACTTGGAGGCCAGGGCGTCCAGAAAATCACCAATAGGGGTGCTGGTCAGATCCATACCGGAGGCTAATGGGCTTCCTCAATATATTACGAAGATCCTTTCGGTGTCCTCCGGCAGGGCCTCACCCGGCTTCAGGATCTCCATCCTTCCCCCGTGGATGGCCACAACCATCTTGGCGTTGGGGGAGTAGGCGGCTATGGCCTTTTTCCTGGAGATCTTTATGGGGATGAGGGGGAGCTCGCCGGAGACCCTGAGCCTCCCGCCCTCCAGCGGCTCGACGCGCACGTTCCCACCCTCTAGGACCACGAAGACCTCCCTATCGCCGCGGAGGGCGAAGAGGTGGGCGACCCTGTCACCGGAGGTTGGGAAGTCCACGGCCCTCTCCCCGTTCCCCGGGAGCGTGGTGAGGATCCCTATCCTCCCCTCCCTGGTGATGACCGCGAGCCTGTCCCCCCTGCAGAGGAGCTCGGTGGCGGCGATCTGGAACCCCTCGGGGACCAGCTTGGACCCCTCCTCCAGCTCCTCGACCCTCGCGTGCCAGGCGTAGCCTTCGGGGGAGACCGCGATCAGGGTTCCCTCGGTGGCGACGTAGGCGGAGATGGCGTTCCTGGCGGAGACCCTCCTCCTCTTGGGGAACCAGACGGTGCCGTCCCTGTCGACGGCGATGACCCTGCCGGCGCCGGAGTGGATGTGGGCTATCTCCCCAAACCTCTCCTTCCTCAGGATGCTCTTCCTGGAGACGATCAGCTTCCCGTCTGCGAGGATAACCATGGCCTCCTCGGGCCTGGGCCTGAGGATCCTCGTCCTCCTAGGGTCCCCGTACTTCTCCACGATTTCCCTGATCTCCGCCTCCAGGACCCTCTTCCTCTCCTCCTCGACGGTCGCGATCCTGGTGTCCCTCTCTATGAGCTCCCTGAGCCTCTCCAGCTCCCTCCTGAGCTCCTCCGAGCTCAGGGCGGTCAGCCTCTGGAGCCTCATGTCCAGGATGGCCCTCGCCTGGGCCTCGGTGAAGCCCATCCTCTCGACGAGGCCCCTCTTCGCCT
>QMSR01000180.1 GCA_003649695.1 Thermoplasmata archaeon | reverse complement strand
CTCCAGGAACCTCTGCATCCCTGGGAAAGAAGAACCTTGTGCTGGGCTTCCTGAGATAGCAGCTGGCTGCATACCTGAAAACCGCCAGGCTCTGCTCAGAGACTGGTGCTGCAACATTGCGGTCTGGGTCCACAGGGTCTATGAAGACCAGAGGGTCATTAAAGGATTTGTGGGCACCACCCTCCAGGCACAGGGACTTTCCCCTCTTCCAGCGCCTGCTTGCCCTCAGAACACCCTGAAAGCTTCCGTATTTGAGCACCAGCAGCTCACACAGGTACCCTGAGAAGCCCTTCACCCTGACCTCAGCGCCGTAGACTCCAGTGCCCTTCATGAACTGCTTGAGCAGGCGGACCTCGTCTCTGAGCTCAGGCCTCAGATGTTCCTGTATGTACCTGGTGTGAAAGGGGGTCCTGTCCACGGGAGACTTCTTGTTTTTTGGAGAATCCACCCTGTAGCATGGTACGATTTCAACGTCATACCCCATGAATCTGCCGCGCACGTAGGGGTGCTGGGCGTGCCTCATCTCCCAGCTCTCAACGACAGAACGTCCTATGGCTGTGCACCTCTGCTCCATCTCCTTCACAGGCACATCCACAGGGAACATTATGAATACATCAATATCTGGGTTCTTCAGGTAGGTCCCCTTGGCCACAGAGCCCACCAGCATAGGCTCAAGGCCCTCCCTGGATGCCGCTTCCCTGAGCCTGTTCATGAGGGCCTCCACGGCCCTGGCCAGCTTTTTCTCTTCCCGGATCCCGGGCCTGATTCTGCGGAGCACCGTCTTCACACAACCTCTATGGGTCAGGGTGTTAAAAAGGTTTACCGGACTGTACAGTAAAACTTATATATAATCCAGCCCTAATAGTACCTGGAGGTGCACCTTGAAGGCAGTCCCAGTGATATTAGTTCTGGCTGTGTCCCTGTCCATGCTAGGGATTGGCATGGCTGCCGATGCCGATTCTGATTCAACCACCCTGAGAGCCCCTGATGAGATTCTCAGCATAGGGTGGCACCCATCTGGAGAGTACGCCATAGGCGTTGGCTACCACGGAAGGATAGTAAAGATATACCCGAATGGGACTGAGGAGAGTATAGAGAGTGGTGTTGATACCAACCTTTACATGATCTCCTGGCAGCCCATGGGAGAGTACGCCCTTATACTGGGTGAGGGGGGCATACTGCTCAAGCTCAACGGCACTCAGGTTGTCTATCTGGCCTCCCACCTGGGGGGCATCAGGAGCATTACATGGGAGGACCAGGATTCAAAGGCCAAGATCGAAAGCGACGGCGGCACCTTCCTTTATCCACCTGATGTGAATTCTGCACCCACGGTGGAGGTAACCTATCCAGAGGATGGCGGCTCCCTCAGCGGCACTGTTAAAGTTACTGGCAGGGCATATGATGCAGAGGGTACCATCTCAAAGGTGGAGGTATCTGTGGATTCTGGACCATGGATGGCTGCTGATGGGCTGTACTCCTGGGAGTATCTGCTGAACACCAGCCAGTACTCAAACGGCCCACATGATCTCAGAATCCGGGCGTGGGACGGCAGGCTGTACTCCCCGGAGCTGGCTCTGGAGGTGGAGATCTTCAACAACCATCCCCCAGCTGTGAGCATGGCATCCCCCACCAGCAATGAGGTGATGAGGGGGAGCACATGGGTCATGGGCAACGCGGAGGACCCTGATGGTTCCCTGGTCTCGGTGTGGGTCCGAGTGGACAGCGGAGACTGGCAGGAGGCGGAGGGCCTAAGCAACTGGGCCCTTACCCTGGACACGGAGCTGTACTCCAACGGCTACCACACGATAACCGCGGTTTCCTATGACGGCGATCTGTTTTCCGACCCGGTCTCTGTCGAGGTGATATTCTACAACAAGGATGTCCCCTACATAGAGATCACCTCACCTGCTGAGGGTGCAGAGGTCTCTCAGGGCGAGGAGGTCAGGCTCTCCTGCCTGCTCGACAGGGATGCTGCTGTGTACTGGAACTCAGATATTGACGGATACCTGGGGACAGGTACAGAGCTCGTCGCTGTGCTGTCTCCGGGGACACACACCATAAGTGCAAGGGCTTCCTGGAACGGACTCACTGCAGAGGACTGTGTTACCCTGACAGTTACTGGGAACAGAGATTCACCGCCTGCGCTGAGCATCCTCTACCCTGCCAGGGACAGCGTTCTGAGGGGAAACGTTGTCATAAAAGGCACCGCCATGGACGATGTTGATGTGACCTCCCTCGACCTGCAGATTGACGGGATGTCCGTGCGCGTTAATTATGAGAAGGGCTCGTGGTGGTACTCCTGGGACACCACAGATGTGAAGGACGGCAGACACACCGTGGAGGTTGTGGCCAGTGACGGTACACATACTGTCAGCAGGAAGATCACGGTCTACACTGACAACAGCGTACTCTCGGCTGTGCCTGTCCCAGGTGCTCCAGAAAACCAGGAGGAGCACAGCGGTCCCTACATAGGGGCGGTTGTGTCTCTGGTGGCTGTTATCGGGCTCACAGGATTCGTTTCCGGCAACCAGGCCCTGAGGTATGAATCGCTTAAGCTGGTACTTCTGCCCCTTTACTCCAGATTAAGAAAGGAGAAGGTCCTGGACAACTTCACCAGAGGCTCGATATACGGATTTATAGTGGCCAATCCAGGTGCCCACTACAATCTCATCAAGGAGGAGCTGAAGCTCAACAACGGTGCGGTGCTGTACCACCTCAACATCCTCGAGAAGGAGAATTACATATATTCTAAGAGGGAAGGAATGTACAAAAGGTTCTATCCCAGGCTGCACACCAAGAGCATGCTCGGCGACCTTCAGAAGAAGATCATAGCCTTCCTGGAGGGTAGGCAGTGCACCCTCACTGAGATCGCAGAGCAGTTCTCACTCTCCAGGAGGGCTGCAGGGTACCAGATGAAGGTGCTGCAGAGCATGGGGATCGTCAGGCGTATGAGGAAGGGGAAGTGGACACTGGCACAGGCCTGAAAGTTTACAGTAAAAGTTTTATATTCCTAAGACCTAGTGGTAAT
>QMSR01000179.1 GCA_003649695.1 Thermoplasmata archaeon | reverse complement strand
TTTGGGGTCAATTTATTGTGCGTTTTCCTGTGTGGGCTGTGAACTTTCCGCCTGCTTTTCGGGCTGTTTGGATACCTTCAGATTTTTCCTGACATTGCTCGGAATGCGCTCAATCGCTTTTATCGGCAGGACTTTATTCTTCCCCGAAATTTTGGGGGCTTTTGCCTCGGTTTTTTCCACCTGCGAGGAGTCCGGCACAGAATTTTTCTGCGGGAGAGGCTGTCTGACCTGCTCTTTGACCACATCCGCCTTGCTTTTGGGAGCGGTGATATTGGGTTTTTGCTCCGCCTTCCCCGCCGACTGCTCCCCGGCAAATGCCGCCGCAACTATCGCCAGCCCCAAAATTGTCGCCACAAGATATCTCATCTCCACCTCCTTGCGTCTGTGAGTAAAAAATACTCAAAATTTCTCTCAAGTCAACGGAAATTATGGGGTGAAAAAAATGTTGCGCCCCACAGAAGGGAAGTTTATTTTTGCCGATATGAAAAGAACGGCATTTATAGTGGTTCTGGTGGCGGTTTTGGGTGCGGTTTTTGGACAGGTGCTTGATATCGGCAAATTCGGGCAACGGCAGACTCAGGAGCCAGAACTTGGTGTTTCTGGTGGCGGCGTCTCCACCGCTGCGGCGCAGATTCAACAGCAGGTTGAGGAACTCAAATCCGCCCAGCAGAAAGCCTCAGAGCAACTCAAACAACTCCAGTATGTTCCCGTGGACGGTCCTGTTGATGGTGATGAGTATGTGGTCGGTCCGAATGATGTGATAAGGATTCAGGTCTGGGCGGCTGTCACTGTTGACGAACTGGCGAAGGTCTCCCCCGATGGCTTTTTGGTGGTGCCGGGATATGGTGCGGTCAGGGTTGCCGGTCTTTCGTGGAACGAGGCGAAAAGGAAAATCACCGAAAAAATCAAGGAGGCATACAATCCCAAGCGGTTTGCTGTTACTCTGGCGGCAGTGAGAGTGTTTCTGGTCAATATCACCGGTGCGGTCAGGATGCCGGGAGGGTATCAGTTGAGCGCAACCCAGCGCCTGTGGGATTTGATTCAACTTGCCGGCGGCGCCGATGGTATCGCTGACCTTGCCAGTGTCAAAATTTTCCGCAAAAACGGCGACACCATCACTGTGGATATGACGCCCTATTTTGCCGGGGGCGACCTGCGGGGAAATCCATATCTTTTCGGGGGTGATGTGGTCTATCTCCCGCCGGTGAACGCCGACAACGGTCTGGTGCGGGTGTATGGCACCGGGATAAGGAGCGGATATTATGGTCTCAGGGAGGGTGAGACTGTCCGGGCGCTGGCACAGAGGCTGAGAGTTTTCGCTCAATCGTCTGAATTCTCACAGGTTGAGGTCCTCAGGGGCGACACAGTGATAACTGTGGATATGATTCATCAGGACCTGCCGCTTGTTGACGGCGATATGGTCATTTTCCCCGCCCATCTGGATTCGGTTATCGTCGGCGGGCTTGTGGCACAGGGCGGGGCGTATCCGTATTATCCGGGGTTTTCTCCGTATGCCTATATTGCTCTTGCCGGCGGTCCGATGGAGAAGGGTTCGGAAACAAGGTTTTCAATATATCGCCACGGGAAAAAAATTAAACTCAAAAAGGGCGATATGGTTCGCCCCGGTGATGTTATAATCGTCCATCACAGCACATTTGATAGATTCAAGGATTGGTTTGAGACACTTGCAAAAATTGTGACCTCGTCGCTGACGGTGTATTATCTAATTGAGAGGCTGACAAGATGAACGATAAGGTGGAATATACTATATTTGATGCCCTTGAGCATATTGGAAAAAGGATTCGTTTGGTGATATTTTTGCCTCTTGCGGCGGGGATTATCGCCGTTGTTGTCGGTTTTGTGATGCCGAAGTGGTATAGGGCAGAATCTGAGGTTCTGCCGCAGTATTCCCCCGGAGGAGGTGTTGGCGCTCTTAGTGGTATAGTAGGAGGGATAATCGGTCTCGGTGGTGAGGGTAGTTTCAACCTGCCGTTTATGACTTCTCCCTCGGATTTGTGGGGTGCGATGGTGAAATCCACGGGAATTGCCGATTCTATTATAACTAAATTTGACCTGCTGGACAGATACAAAGCCCGAAATATGTATTTCGCCAGAAAATATTACAGAACTCACCTGTATGTGGACATCTCGCAGGAGGAATATTGACAATAGGCTACGAGGATAAATCTCCGGACACCTCGGCGATGATTACCAACGAGATAGTTGCGCTTTTGGACAGAACTCTTCAGAGAGTTCATACCACCACAGCCCGCCGGACGAAAAAGTTTTTGGAGAACCAGATTGCAAAATGCGAGGAAGAACTCGCTCGTGCCGAGCAGAATCTAATAGATTTTCAGAAAAAGCATAGGGCTATATCGCTGAAGGACCAGGCAAGGGTCGCCGTTGAGAATGTCGCTCAACTTTACGCTCAACTTACTCTCCTTGAAATTCAGGTCAACTCTATGCTCAACGAGGGGGTCTCATACTCGCCGGAACTTGACCAACTCCGTGCCCAGAGCAGGGAAATCCGGCGCAAAATTTCCGAAATTGAAACCCGTGGAGATTCGCTTCTTCTGGGAATTCCCCTTGATGAGTATCCAGATTTGGTTATGGAATACGCCCGGCTTTACAGGGACCTCAAGGTTCAGGAGATAGTCTATGAGGTCCTCAAACAGCAGTATGAGCAGGCGAAAATTGAGGAACAGCGCAGTGTTCCGGCGCTTCACATCATCACCCGGGCGGAACCCCCACAGAAAAAATACCGCCCCAAAAAGGCTCTGATGGGAGTTGTCACCGCAATCTCGGTTTTCCTCTTAACACTTGTCTGGGTGCTTGTTGAGGGCTATCTCCAAAAACTTAAATCTGTCAACCCGGAAAGGTATCGCCAAATCAGCGCCCTGTGGCGCTTTGGAAAATGACTTTTGATGCCCCATCCTCTCCGGCGTTTGCAAGCATTGTCTGTTCTGGTGGGTGCTCAATGAGATTGGATTTCCTGCTATTTGCTATCTTATGAGCAGGACTTTCCTTGCG
>QMSR01000178.1 GCA_003649695.1 Thermoplasmata archaeon | reverse complement strand
TGAAGGAGGGTACGCCCCCTAGACCCGTCTCTCAGTACGGGGCGTCCAAGCTTGCCGGGGAGGCGTTGGTGGGCGCCTACGAGAGCATCTACGGCCTGAGGACGTACTCCCTGAGGCTGGCTAACGTAGTGGGGCCGGGGGCCCTCTCCGGGGTGGTGGTCGACCTGACCAGGAGGGCCCTGAAGGGGGGCGATCTGAGGATCCTCGGGGACGGGGGGCAGCGCAGGAGCTTCGTTCACGTGGACGACGTGGTCTCCGCGATGATCCACGTGGCGGAGCAGGCCCCCGAGACAGGGGTCTACAACGTCGGGCCGGGCGACTCCCTAACGGTCCTCGAGGTGGCCGGGATCGTCATGGACGAGCTGGGTGTGAGACTTCCCGTTAGGACCACCGGCGGCATGGTGGGCTGGAGGGGGGACGTGAGATCCGTGGTCCTGGACGTCTCGAAGCTCAGGTCTACCGGATGGTCCCCGAGGTACGACTCGGAGGGGGCCGTAAGGTCCACCGTCAGATGGTTAAAGGAACTTCAGGACAAACCAGAATAGGCCCACGGCGGCGACCGGGAGGATCCCCAGGGCCACAAGGCCCACCAGTCTCTTGTTGGAGAACCTAAGGAGGAGGATCTTGTTCAGGGTGCTGATGGTGGAGGCCAGGAGTATGGCACCGGCGGCGTAGTGGGGGTCCATGTGTCCCGTGTAGACCAAAGACGCCATGGACGCCGTAACAGCGCCGCTGGAGACCAGGCCGCCCAGGGAGACCAAGTAGCTCAGGCCACCGGATAGCCTGTTGAGCGCATAAACCAGGGCGTTGAAGGCCGCGAAGAGGCACCCGAAGCTGAGGGCCGACTTAAGGGCAAAGGGGCTCTCTAGCCTGATCTCCCCAATGCCCTCGGAGACCGCCCCCCAGCTGTGGAGGAGGGCAGCGAGGACCACGTCCACCACGAGCATGGAGCCCAGCGGTAGGACCAGGAGGCGGAAGACCGTCAGCTTAGGGTCCGAGATGGCGGCAATCACGATGTTCCTTATGAGCATGGAGGCGTTGGCCAGCATGACGGGAGACACGTACACCCTGACGTTCCCCGAGGCCCTGCTTAGCTCCCCGAGGGAGATGACCGTCGCCTCCGAGTTGACGAGGCCTCCGAGGATCCCCACCAGCGGGAGGCTCCTGCCGGGCCTGAGGAGCCTCAGGGCGACGTAGGAGACGAAGGAGATGGAGGATATGATGACCACGATGATCAGGATCCAATATACGTCCAGGATCTGGCCCCTCCCTATCACGGGGAGGTCACCCACGTACTCCACCAGCGGCAGGAGGATGAGGGCAATGGCGAGGAACTCCAGCGCCCCCAGGAGCTCCGAGGCCGTGAGGCCCCGGGCAAGGACGTGGAGTCGCTCCTTCCCCAGGAGGAAGACGGTGGTGAGGATCCCCAGCGTGCTGGACTCGATGAGCTTCCCGAAGCCCGCAAGGAGGCCCACGAAGTAGGTGAGGGTGAACGCAATAGGGGTCGTGAAGCCGTAGAAGCCCTGCTCCCTCCTTATCCATATGAGCATCACCACCAGGAGGGTGAATCCCAGGATCGAGGCCGCGAGGGAGAGGGCCTCTCCCGTGAAGATGTAGAGGAGAGACGAGGTGGCCCCCAGGAGGGATGTGAGGGTGAAGGTCCTGATGCCGGCGACCCTCTCCTTCTCCTCGCCGTGCCTCTCCCTCTCGATGCCCACCACCGAGCCTAGGGCGGCGGCGAGGAGGAGTCTGAGGACCACCTCGTAGCTCTCCGGCTGCATAGGGGATGAATCATCATTTAACCAATATTACCTTTCCCTCAGCGTGTTCAAGATCATCTGCTCAGACGGAAGGGCCAGGACCGGCATCATCTCCCACCGGGGCAGGAGGCTCGAGACCCCGGCCTTCGCAGCGGTCGCCACCTCCGGATTCCTGAAGGCGATCCCTCCCTGCGCGGGGCGGGAGCTGGGATTAGAGGCACTCATAACGAACTCGATCCACCACCTCATCGCCGGGACCGTCGGGCAGCTGGGAGGTCTGCTGCACAAAATACACGGCATTTGGCTCTTCTCCGACTCAGGGGGATTCCAGATCGTCAGGAAGGGCTTCGAGGTGAGGATCCTCGAGGAAGGCCTCGAGTTCCCCGGCATGACCATAACGCCCAAGAGATCCTTGGAGGTCCAGGAAAGGCTGGGTGTCGATGCGGCCTTCCAGCTGGACTACTGTCCGCCATACGGCGCGAGCTACGGAGAAGCGGCGCGGTCCGCAGAACTCACCCTAGCGTGGGCCAGGGAGTTCCTATCAGGGGAGAGCACCGTCCTCAGGTACGCCGTCGTTCAGGGTGGTTTGTACAGGGACCTCAGGTACAGGCACGCCAGGGCACTGGCCAAGCTCGGGCCCGACGGCATCGGAATCGGCGGCCTCGCGGTCGGCGAACCCCCAAGCCTCACACACAGGATAGCCAGGGCGACGGTCCAGACCCTGCCGGAGGAGCTGCCTAGGCACTTCCTGGGCCTCGGTACCCCGCTGGACGTCCTAGAGGCCGTGTCCTACGGCGTGGACACCTTCGACTCCGCATACCCCACGAGGAACGCGAGACACGGCATGGTGCTCTCCTCCAGGGGCTACGTAGACGTCTCTAAGGCACGGGCCAGGAGGGGGGAACCCGTAAACCCCACCCTGGGGCCCGTAGGGGAGATCCCGCTCGAGGCCCTTCACTCCCTGTACAAGAAGGACTTCATGGCCGCAGTCCCTCTGCTGACGGAGATAAATCTTAGGGCAATGGGCAGATTGATGGCCCTGGCCCGTAAGGCCATCTGCAAGGGGGAGCTGGAAGAGCTCATATCGGCATTCAGAACCTCGGATCCGGGGGCCTGGGAATTTTACTGAAGGAGCAGTTATGGATCCGTGACCCTCAGGCCATCGAACTTCGGCGTCGACGCAATCGTACTCTTCAACCAGGGTTCCTGGGTCATGGATCCCTCCTTCTTCGTCGAGACGGGCATCGAGGCATGGCCCGTGGAGGGGTCCGCGGCCGTCTTCTTCGAAG
>QMSR01000177.1 GCA_003649695.1 Thermoplasmata archaeon | reverse complement strand
GCATAGCCAAAATATCTCACCAGCGAATAAGCCAAAGTGGTGCCGTCGTTGGCGCCGCGAACCTGCCTTTCGGCAAGTTCCTCAAGTTCCTCATATAGCATCCCGGCGCAGTATGCATCCTCTGACGAGAAAAATCCCTCGCGCCCGGAACAGGCGACAAGCACTTTTCCCGCGCCGGAACCGTATATTTTCTCCGCCGCCGCCGAAACATTCCGCAGACTCGCCAGAAACACCCTTTTTGCCACGCGGGAGACTTTTTTCATCATAACACTGCCGTTGGTTGAGGCGTAAATCAGAATCTTCCCGCGCACATTTTCGGGAGTGTATTCCAGCGGCGAATTTCCAAGGTCAAACCCGGGGATTTTGGTGCCGTTCCGCTCACCGCACAGCAAGGCATCGGGGAATTTTTGTTTCAGTTGGCGCGCCACATCCACCGACTCGGCAGGGATAATCCTTTCCGCCCCCGATTTGAGGGCAAAAAGCAAAGTAGTTGTCGCGCGCAGAACATCAATAACCACCGCCACATCAAACTCATCCACGCCGAAAAGGTCAACCTCGGCGGGCACAAGAGCAGTGTATATGTCCACATTATAATCACTTGGCATATCAAGAATTTTGTGTTATAAATCCACAGAACTGGCTTTCTCATCTGTGGTTAACATTATGTGTGCTTCACCCTCACTGTTCCGTTTTTCCAGAACGGGGGTTTGACCACCACCGCCGGAATTTTCACATTGCGCACCTGCACCTCAAAGGTGTTCCCCGGTTTGGAGAACTCCCGCGGGACATAGGCGAGAGCAATCCCCTTGTTGAGCATCGGCGAGAATGTCCCGCTGGTGACCACACCGACCTCTTTGCCCTCGCGGAAAACCTTATACCCGTGCCGGGGGAAACCCCTCTCCTGTAGTTCAAGGCACACCAATTTCCGCTTGAGACCCTTCGCCTTGGCGTCAATTATCGCCTCGCGACCGATGAAATCGCCCTTTTCCAACTTGACTATCCAGCCCAGCCCGGCTTCGTAGGGGTTGGTGGTCTCGTCAATATCGTTGCCGTAGAGGGCATATTTCATCTCAAGGCGCAGAGTGTCCCGGGCACCAAGTCCGCAGGGCTTTATTCCAAAGGGCTCCCCTGCCTCAAGCAGGGCATCCCAGATTTTGCCGGCAACCTCGGGCTTCATATACAGTTCAAACCCATCCTCGCCGGTGTATCCTGTGCGGGAGACCAGCATCCGCTCCCCGGCGACATCAAGTTCTGCGGCGTGATAGTATTTAATCTGCTCAAGGTCGTAGTTGACCAGTTTCTGCAGGACATCCTGCGCCCGCGGACCCTGAATTGCAATCTGGGCAACCTCATCCGAGGCGTTGTGCAGTTCCACCCCGCTTTCGGGCAAATGCGATTTGAGCCACTCAAAATCCTTATCAATGTTTGCGGCGTTGACCACAAGCATATACCTGTCGGGAAGGCGGTAGACCAGAAGGTCATCCACAATTCCGCCGTGGTCGTAGAGCATTGTGGAATACTGCGCCTGCCATTCCGAGAGCCGCGAGGCATCGTTGGTGGTCATCTTCTGGATAAACTCCAGCGCCCCCGGACCGGAGATGTAGAACTCGCCCATATGCGAGACATCAAACACGCCCACATTCTGGCGGACTGCCTTGTGCTCGGGGACAATCCCCTCGTAGAACATCGGCATCAAAAAGCCGGCAAACTCCACGATTTTCGCGTGGGCGAGGACATGCTTGGGATAAAGCGGTGTCTTTTTGGGTTCAGTTCCCTCGGTCATCTTATCCTCCTTGAAGGTGGAATCTTTAAAGCATAACAAAATAATTAAATTTTGCCGCCAAAAACAACCAAAATTTGCCAACTTGAAATTTGTTGAGTTTCTGCAGATATATAATAATGTAATAACCAACAGGAGGGAAAGATGCGTCCGATATTGTCATTGGTCATACTGGTGCCTTTGTGTGGTGGGCTGGTTTATGGCGGATGGCAGAAGACCTTTGGAGGTTCCTCGTGGGACGCCGGATACGCCGCACTGGAATTTGATGACAACTACTGGATTTTCGGGCGCTATGTGGTTGATGGTGTTCGAGCCTGCGCCCTCGTTGTTGACGAGGATGGCAACCTCCAGCACCAATACTTTTTCGGACCCACCGACGAGTTTTCCGCAATATTTGACGCCAAAATCTTTCAGGATTCGCTCATCGTGGTGTGCGGACACGCCGGATATAGTTATGACTCCGACCTGTGGATAGCGGCGATAAGACCCGACGGTTCTGTAAAATGGACTCTCCGCCACGACATTGATTACGGCACAGATTCCGCCCTTGCGTTGGACATTTTGGAGGACAGTTTAATTTTTGTCGCCGGTGTCGCCGAGACAACCTACGAAAGCGATAGCCCCTTTGAAAAATGCGGCGTGGTCCTAAAAATCAACCCCGATGGAACCATAGCAACCTCCAGATTTTTCACCAATTCCGAGAACTTTCTGTCCATCAATGCAATAAAAGTTCTGCCCCTTGGCGCCTACATAATTGGCGGGACAATGGACATCGGCGGCTCCGCATACAGAGGTTATATCGCCAAAATAGATGCCGACGATTCCATCATTTGGTGGGACACCATTCCCTATCCCCGGCACGGCATTTACGACATAACCACAAGCGATGACGCCAACTTCTTTGCTGTCGGCTACAGCGTTTGCCCTGCAACCTACGGAACGGAGGTATCTGTCATCAACTTCAACGGTTCAGGAGAAATCAACTGGACACGGCATTATAGTCTGTCGTCCCACGATGAGGGATACGATATGGTCCTTTCACCCGACGGTGCGGTTATCGTCGGGAAGACCTACGGCGGTCCCGGATATATGGACGGCAAAAATATGTTTTTGCTGAAAATCTCCGCCTCCACAGGCGACTCCATCGCCGTGGATTTCTACGGCGGCACCGATGATGATGTGGGATACAGCATTATGAGGGACGATATGGGCAACCTCATCGCCGTCGGATATTCCTGTTCCTTCGGGGAAAGCGAGGGAGACATATATGTCAT
>QMSR01000176.1 GCA_003649695.1 Thermoplasmata archaeon | reverse complement strand
GGGGATTTCGGTGGCGCCGGCAAGTTTTGCCCTCTCCCTGCCATAGCCGGTGGCAACAACCTCGTCGTAATCGCCAAGCCCCAGAGACTCCATATCAATCACAAAGCCCTCGGGGGTGGCTCTGCCGTATTCCCGATAGAACCGGGCGGAATCGTGTTTCTCAAGAATCAATCTGCCGGCAGTATCATACCGGGCGATTTTCACATACCGACTCCCTATGTCAATGCCGACCCTCATTTTTGCTAAAATAACTTTAACTGTTGCCGCAGGGTATTTATTTTTATCAAAGTTCGGGCAAAATGCAAAATGAAGAAATTAACTAATTCAAAAATCTATCTAAAAAATCCCCGCCTTGGAGTGCTTGTGCTTCTGGGCATAGCGGCGATATGGATTTTGATATATGCGGCGATTTTCACATTTTTAGTGGACATAGACGAAAAGCCCTCGCTATTTGAGGGGGTCATTTTGCTTATGGTTCTGCCGATTTTGCTTCTGTTCGGGTCTGCCTTTGCGGCGGCAAGCGTGATGCCGATTTACTCGCTCCACTTTTCCCCGCCGACACTCGTGGTAAAGCGCAGAGGGAAAGTAATTGAACAATACGACCTTTCCAAGCCGCACGCCCTTTTGATTTTGAAGGCGGAAACACCGAATATGGGCGTCAAAATCTGGGAAGCCAAGCGCCTGTGGGCTGAGGCGTATCTGTATCAGGATGGGAAGGAGTTATCCTTCACGGTCTTCTGGCTGCCGAACTCAGGGGAATCCGCCAGGAGAACGGAGCGCAATCTCGCCGGGACAAAAGACCGCCTTCTCTCCCTGCACTCGGAAATAAGCGTTGAGATAACCACCTCACGGGCACGCCCGCTTTTTGCGCGAACCAAATACACCACCTGGGCGGTCAAAAACCCAAAATTCGCTATGGCAAACCTCAGAGATTACATAGATTGGCTTGAGACTATGGATTTTTTCCACGAAAAAAATCTTGCCCTTCCAAAAATTGAGGAGTATGTGGAAAACTATCACAGGACGGGGCGCAAAATCTCGCTTCGCAGACTGTTGGGGGAAATCCGCAAGGTGTAGCGATGAGAATAAATCACATAGGGAGAAAACTTATCTGGGTGTTCAATCTTGCGTGGGCGATAATCGTGGGGCTGATTTTTCTTACTCCATATCTTGCGCACATTGGAAGCCCGGTGGCAAAATATCTATATCTTCTGTTTCGTCCCACCTGCCACCAGAGACCCGAGCGGTCGTTTTTCCTGTGGGGGCACAAGATGGCGGTCTGTGCCCGCTGCACCGGGACTTACATCTCGCTTTTTTTCTGGGGGCTCGTGTTCGGAATTATCCTCAGGTTCAGAAAAATCAAGGCACTGCCGCTGTGGGGATTTGCTCTTCTGCTTCTGCCCACCGCAGTTGACGGCGGAACACAATTTGTTGGCTTGAGGGAAAGCACCAATATCCTGCGGCTCATCACCGGGATTCTGTCCGGGCTGGCGGTGGTGTGGTTTGTGTATCCGCAGATATATCTGCTTGAGGAGGAACAACCTCTGTCAGACGAACTTGCCTACAGCGGCGAGAAGGCTTCCCTCCGGCAGGGATAATCTGCCGGGCTTGGCACCCACAGTTTTCTGCAACCTCAAATAATTTCCCGGGATATACCCATAGACGCCGAATCCGGTGGATAAAAGTTTTTCTCCCAAAAACCTTGTCGCCGGCGAGGTGAGAGGCAAATCCAAATACAGCGTGCTTTTGGAAAACTGCACCAGATTTTTGAAAACATTGGTGATAACCTTTATTGCGCCGGAGACTTTGTTGCCAAATCCCAGAAACCGAAGCGTGGCGGTCTGACTACCTTTTTCAAACTGCAGGACAAATTTGAAGGTCTCCTCCTTGGGAACGGCATACGCAGGCGGCGCAATCTCAAGGTTGAGTTCAAATTCCTCGGCAAGGCGCAGAAAATAGTCCTCGCACTGCTGGGGCGGATGGATTTCCCTTTTCTCGGAAGGCGCAAATCTTTTGCCGAACACAAATTTCGGCGCCGCAAAAGAGAAATGATTTATAATCCCCATCGGGCGAAGATTTCCCCCATCGGTGAAAACCGCCTCGGCGTAGTCGCCGTTAATCCACAGAATCCATCCCGGCGACAGAAGGCGCAGTTTGGCGACTATCACATTGAGAAGTTCCTGCGGGTCGCCGACATCGGACGACCTCAACGCCGGCGGAAACACAAGGGCGTAGAAAGGATTTCTGAAAGTCCGGGCGCTCATCACACCCAAAAGATTGCCGCCGGAATCGTATATCCCCACGGACAGCAACTTTCTGGCGGAAATCATCTGCCGCATTTTTGCCGGGGCGGACAGAAATGTCCACGGGGATTTTGCGCCGAAGTTTTTGCGCCACAGCGCACAGGCACGGGGAATGTCCTTATCCCGCAACTGCAGAAGTTTTGTGCCCTTGGGCGCCGATTTCACCGGCTCCAAAACGGGCTCCTCCGCCCGATACACCGACACCATAACCTTGGTGGTGTTCTCGTCAAACACGGCTAAAATCTCATCGGCGCCCCTGAAAACATTGACACCTATGGGAAGTCTTTTCCCAGAAAGCGAAAACGACGCCAGATTTGTGTCCGCAGAGAAGGAAACATTCACCTTATCCGCCGCCAGAGGGACAATTTTTCTGGCGGACTCGGTGATAAGACTCAAAAACTTGCCCGACAAATCCTCTGGCATCCGAGAAACAGTGGCAAAATCGGTGGCGAAATGCAACATCTGTTTTGACGCAGCCCCCGGATGAGACAGAACGAACTCTATTTGCTTTCGTTGCTCCACATTATTAAATTATAATTAAATTTCCGCATCTGTCAATATCTATTCACTATGATGTTCAAAATTTTGCCGGGGACATAGATGACCTTCTTCACCTCGCCGTCGGCAAGGTATTTTGCGATTTTGGGGTTCTCCCGCGCCATAGCGACTGCCTCCTCCTCAGGGGCATCCACCGGCAGAGTTATGGTGCCGCGGAATTTCCCGTTGACCTGCACGCCAATCTCAATCTCCTCCACCTGCGCCAATGCCT
>QMSR01000175.1 GCA_003649695.1 Thermoplasmata archaeon | reverse complement strand
GAAGCAGCACCAGAAGGAGCAGGTATGAACCACGAATTAGCACAGAAGATTTCTTTTGCAGTCACTCAGGCTGTAAAACAAGCAGTAGAAGGCCCAGTATCTTATGGACTAGCTGGAGATGCAAGCAAAGGTAATGCAGCTGCAGCCGGCAACGTACAAAACATGGCTAAACAGATTTTAGATGCTAAAACATCTCCAAAAGCTGTTAATGATCCTGAAATGGTATCTCCAGGTGGAGCTGTTGATCCTATGATCGGTGTTGTTCCTACTGTTGAAGGTGGAGAACAAAAACCACTTCAAGATGGTGGACTCAAAGCAGCTATGGCTAATATGTCTGATGAAGACTTATCCATGATGTTCAAACTTGCAAGTATTGGTTATGACGTTTCTGTTGAAACACTCTCAGATGAGATATATCAAGAGAAAGTGGCACAAGCACAGTATGCAGAGAAAGTGGCACAAACACAAGCAGCACAAGGCTACAACGTGCAAAATGCCCAGTATGCAAGACAACTCCAAGCAGAAAAACTAGCAGCTCAAGCATATAACCAAACACTTATTAACGCTGGATTCAATCCTTACAGCCGTTAAGCAGGGAGCAAGCGCATGCCATCAACTATAACAAACGAAGCCGTATCTATGGCTACTAAGCTTGCTGCTCAAGTTCTTCGTAAGAATCAACTTGAGATTACCGAGCTTAATAAAACAGTGACTGCACAGGTGCAAGAGCTGGAAACTGTCAACACTAAAGACAGGGCGTTTAAATTAGCTGCTAAGTTAGTAGTTGGTGAAGACACCTTGGTTGAGATACAAGAAAAAGCAGCCTCCCTTATGCGGGAAGACCTAGATGTCGTAGAAAAGGCTATGAGTTTAGGACTATCTCAAGGGCTCAAACTTGGACATGTTCTTGATAGTGACGGAGACTTCTCAGAGACCAGTGCAACTAACGCACTAATTGACTGTCTAGCAAAACTCTCTACGAGTTCGTAGACTTTTACATTTGGAAATATTTGCGGGGAGACCCGCAAAACATATTAATAAAAGGAGCACAAACGCATGCTTAATTTTGTAAGAGCAAGAGACGTAGACTACGTCCCTAGTACATTAGCAGATGCCGAAATATATAAAACCCTCCCTCAAGGATCTTGGGTATTACCAACTGGCGTCACTAACAACGTTGTAACTTACGGTGTACCTGCAGCAATCGATCCAGTTGCAGATATTAACGCAGTAAGAAACGCACGTATTTCATTCTCAGAACCTAATAGAGGCGACACTAAGGAAGTTAACAAAATTACTTCTCTCAGAGGCGTTCTTACATTGGTTACTGACCAGTACATCGGTGCTGATGAAGCTTCTATGGCTATAGGTGTACCACTTACACTTAAGGTAGACATAGATAACTTCGTTAAGTTAGGTGTTGCTGCCGCTACAGATCATGTTGTTGCTGTTGTTGAAATAGCGCCTTCAGATCAAATTGATGGAAATCTCGAATTCCACGCCACTCTGTACTAATAGAGTTGTAATATAGGAGAATTAATAATGGCACTTAATGAAATTACTGACTCCACAATCAACGCTCTGTTCACAGATGCGATGACTAACCCAGCTGCTCGTGAAAAAGTTGCTGCTGCCACAGAACTCTATATTAGAGATAAGATTAGAGAGTCTGCGTTTTGCCGCAAAATTTTACCACCACAGCCAATCACAAGAGAAGAGTGCGATCGAAATGAGCACAACCAATCTCTTAAAAAGATCATAGACATCGAAACTGGCGCAACTGCAGTATCGTTGAACATGAACTCACAAGCTAACACTCGCTATATCACTGGTGATAGATTTGGAATCAACTTCCATAAAGTATCCTCTGATGAGTACACAATCTCAGAAGGCGATCTAATGGGATATGAAATGCCTATTACTAAGATTATCGAGAAGAACTGTGTTAAAGCTATTGAAGAAGTAGAAGACAACACATTCATGGCTCAAATGGAAGACATCGTAGCTTCTACAGGTAAGAGTCTTAACATCGGTATGGCTGATCCATCAATTGACGGTAAAAAGCTTACAACACTTTTTAACCTTCTTGAGAGCGGAGACAAGCTCGAGACTAGTATCTTACTTATGAGCAGACCAACTTGGAATGATTGGACTGGACAAGGCCCAGGCGCTTTCGATTCTAAATCGTATGACGTACTTGTAGGCGGATACACAGAAGAAACTATCTACAACAAGCGTGTTATTATCACTAACAAGGATGACCTTGTTAAGCACAACGAAATTTGGGCATTTGCAGCTCCAGAATTCTTGGGTAGATTCTACACTCTTAACGATGTTAAATTCTGGACAGACGTTAGAGCTGAGTACTTCCATTTCAAAGCATGGGAACACATAGGACTCGGAATTGGAAACACAAAAGGAATTGCAAAAATTACTTTAGTTCCAGCCCCTTAGGCCTTAACTTTGTATAAATAAAAGCGTTAGCTGGTTATCTGGCTGACGCTTTTCTTTTGCTACTTGAAAAACTGCTGTATATATTATATTATATAGTACATAACTATTGAAGGAGCATTTTATGAAAGTAAAATATGAACTAGATCAACGTAAGACTTCAGGCATCCAATTCACACACGATGGTCACAAATACTCATTTACCGCTAAGCTTGGTGACAAAAAAGTTGCTAGACTTATAGAAGAGACTGACAAACTAGACATGGCTGTACGTAGTGGGTATTTAATTAAACATCTAGGTGATGGAAATGTTCTTACTAAAGATGGTGAGATAAAGTATGCCACATACAAAAAACAGCTTAAAGCAGGCAAAAAGGTAGCTTCTAAAAAAGCCATCAAACAGCCAATTGCTGTAAAAAAGGTAGACTCTCAAGCAGCCCAAAAAGCAGCTAAAGCTAGAGCAGCTGAAGATGCTGCAAAAAAAGAAGCAGAACAAAGACGTGAAGCAGAATTAGCTAATAAGATAAAAGCTAAAGAAGAAGCTAAAGCTAAAGAAGAAGCTAAAGCTAAAGAAGAAGCTAAAGCTAAAGAAGAAGCTAAAGCTAAAGAAGAAGCTAAAGCTAAAG
>QMSR01000174.1 GCA_003649695.1 Thermoplasmata archaeon | reverse complement strand
CGGCCCCCGTAGATCCTCATGGGGGTCAGGACCTCGGAGCCCAGGATGACTGCGACGGAGGGGAAGTCTGGGGAGTCCACCAGTCCCGCGAGCCTCAGGCCCCTCTTGGAGATGATGTAGTTGGCCACGATGCTGCTGACGAGGCCCACCGTGGGGAAGCCGTCTATCAGGACCCCTCCCCTCAGGTCCATCTCCTCGAGCTCCAGGATCTCGATCGTCACTGTTCGAGCATCTCAATTTATCTTTAAATTGTGATGGGAAGGCGTGCCCCTGGCCATCGACGACACCGACTCCAGGGAGGGCATGTGCACGACGTACCTGGCCCTGAGGATCATCGGGGAGTCCGGCCTGGACCTCATCGGTTTCCCGAGGCTCGTCAGGCTCAACCCTACAATCCCGTTCAAGACCAGGGGGAACGGGGCGGTCGTCCTAAGGCTGGGCCGGGGGCGCGGAAGATCCTACGTCGTCGGGGAGTACCGCGGGAGACCCATAAGGGCGTATGAGAGGGGCGTGGAGGCCGAGCCGGCGGAGCTCCTGGAGCTGGCGAAGGAGTTCGTGGGCGAGATGGCGGAGCCTGAATCCTCACCGGGCGTCGTGGCCTCGCCCAGGCTCCCTCCCGAGTCCCTGTACTGGGCGGGCGTCCGGGAGTTCCTGCCCAGGGAGAGGGTGATGGAGGTCCTCGGGGGAATCGGTGCCCTGTGGTGGGGGGAGAGGGGCGTCGTGGGGGCGGCCGCCGCCATGGCCTGGAGGGCGAGGAAGTTCACCTTCGAGGCCCTGGTGTACGGAGAAAGGTCCTCCCTACCCGACCGGGCCAGGCTCCTGGAGACGGCGAAGGAGATCGAGGAGCTCTTCCCCCAGACCTTCGACAACTACGACCCCTCAGGGGAGCCCCTGATCGCCCCGAGGGCCAGCACACCAGTCCTCATGGGGGTGAGGTCCGTGGACTGGAGGATCCTGCCCTGCGCCGTCGCCCATGCGGGCCTCGAGGCCGAGGGTTGGGTCATCTACAAGACGAACCAGGGGACGGACGACCACCTCAGGAGGATGAGGATCTCCCAGCTGGGCCGTTACTCCAACGCCGTCGTGGAGGGCGTGGTGGTCTCCGAGCCCAGGGTCATCGAGGGGGGCCACGTCATATGCAGCGTCTCCGACGGGACCGGAATCGTCGATATCGCGGCCTACGAGCCGACGGGCTCCTTCAGGGAGGTCGTCAGGGCCCTGAGGCCGGGGGACGAGGTAGTCGCCATGGGCTCCGTCAGGATGGAGCCGAGGCTCACGATAAACCTGGAGAAGCTCATCGTCAGGAAGGTCGAGGTGGGGATCGTCAAGGCCTCGAACCCCAGATGCCCGGTGTGCGGGAGGAGGATGGAGGGCGCCGGTGGGGGTTGGCTGAGGTGCAGGAGGGACGGCATCTGGATGCCCTCGCGGGCCGCGATCTGGAGGCCCGAGCGCAGGAAGCTCGCCGTGGGAGCCTATGAGGTGGACCCTAGGGCGCGGAGGCACCTCTCGGCCCCGCTGAAGATCACTCCTCTACGACCCTACCGCGGAGGGCCTCCGTGATCAGGGCCCTGATCCTGTCCTCCCTCCTCCCGTAGACGGTGTAGATGGCGGCGTAGGAGGCCAGGGCGCCGAGCATCGTGAGGAGGATCCCCAACCTGCTCCTCAGGACAACGCTCAACGCTATGAGGAGGCCGTAGACGAGGACGAGGATCCTCGAGAACCAGATGAGGGAGTACTCGTGGCCCACCTCCACCTCCGTCCCCTCCTCCGTGGACTCGATCCTGACGTAGGTCCTGCTGGGAGGCCTCCTGTGGGTCACGATCAGGTAGTTATCCCTCTCCTCGACGGCCTCGGCGCCGAAGATGCCCCTGATCTCCTCCTTCACCCCCTCAGGCGTCAACTCCGTGAGGATCCTCAGCATCAGATATCCCACCTGAAGTAGCCGAGCTCCGGATCCCTCACCCTCCCTATCTCCCCCTGCGTGGCGAGGAACACGATCTCGGCGGTCGGCCAGACCTCGGAGCCCTCGAGGAGGTGACCCGCCAGGACCTCCACCCCGTTGGAGAGGACCGCGTGCACGTGGGCGAAGGGCCTACCATCCTTCACGGTGATGTTCCCCAGGAGCGAGGCGATCTCGACCGCCCCCTCCCCCCTGGGCCTGATCTCCTTGGGCGTGTAGCCCTTACCGTCGAAGACCCCAAGCCTACCCACCCTGAGGCCCCCGATCCCCATCAAGAAGGCCGTCCGGATCCCCCTCGCCTCGGCGGCGCCCTCTATGGACCTCAGGAGGTCCTGCCCGGGGGAGAGCCTGAGGGCTATGGCCCTCACCGAGCCCAGGAACGACATGACGGGGTCTAAGTTCAACTGCACTAAATTAAGGAAACGTTATTTTTGCGGGCAGCATGCTCCCCCGTGAGGCTCGGCACCGTCATCCTGGCCCTCTCCGTCGTCGCCCTCGCGCTCCCGGTCCAGGGGTCGGGTACCGTGGTGGTGGCGACGATAAAGCCCCTGGCGGACCTGGCCTCCACCCTCCTGGGCCCGGGGGTCGAGGTCCACTACATCATCAAGCCCGGCTTCGATCCCCACACCTACCAGTTGACGAGGGAGGACCTGGGCCTCCTGAGGGAGGCCGACGTCTTCCTGTACCTCGGGCTCGAGCC
This sequence comes from Thermoplasmata archaeon, assembly GCA_003649695.1. Taxonomy (GTDB): domain Archaea; phylum Thermoplasmatota; class Thermoplasmata; order Thermoplasmatales; family B87-G9; genus B87-G9. Next base: position 422 of record QMSR01000174.1, on the reverse strand, counting down.
CTTCCTCAAGGGCTCTATGGACGCCCTGAGGGAGGACTGCGTCAGGATTGAGCTCATGGAATCCCTGTCCAGGATCTCAGAGAAGGGCGGCCTCCACGGCTCCTGGCTCCTCCCGGAGAACCTGGCCTCCATGGCCGAGGAGGTCGCCAGGGTCCTGCAGCCCAGGTTCCCCCAGGTTTCCCGAAACCTAGAGTCCCTGCTCTCTGAGCTGGAGGAGCTGGAGGAAAGGCTGAGGGTCATAGGCTCCAGGATGCCCTACCCCGGGTACATAGCGGCGGTCCCCGGGGTGGTGTACCAGCTCCTGGCCATGGGGGTCCCGGAGGAGGCCATCTTCCTCCTCAGCAGGGCCCCGGACCTCCCGCCCTCCCCGCCGGACAGGGAGAGGGCGGAGGAGCTCGCCTCGGAGGGCTACCTGGTGGTCT
>QMSR01000173.1 GCA_003649695.1 Thermoplasmata archaeon | reverse complement strand
TCACGCCGAAGACTTCGCGGAGCAATGGGACCACCTCCTCGACGAAGTGATCCGCGGCGGCGACAACGATCTCTGGGAAAACACGCATCCCTTCCCGCCCCTGCGCATGAAGGCCATGCTCATCCTCTGGCGCTCCGACGCGCCCCTCCTGCCCTCCAATCGACCCGCACCGACCCTTACCCTCGAACACGCCGACGAAGAGGTGCGTCGCCTCCTCTCGACAATGGATCCCCTCGCACGCAAAGAACAGGGACGAGACCCCGTCCTCGAAGACTTCTGGCTCTGGGGCGGCCTCTGCCTCGCGACGACCCAAGGCACCATCGACGCACGCGCCCAAGAGACCCTGGAGAAGCTCGTCGCCCGCGGCGCCATCGAGCGAAGCCTTCAGGAGGCGAACACCGAAGAGGCCTTCCTCGCTCACTTTGACAGCACCCTGAAGAGACGACGCAAGCGTCTGAGGTCTCTCGATAAGAGCAAGATCCTCAAGCGCATCCTCCAGGTCGGCCACGCCAAAGGAGACCTCTCGGAAGGAGACCTCTCGGAAAGGGATGTGAAGGTCTTCAACGACATCGGCGAGCGCCTCGGAATCTCCGAAGAAGCCTGTGACTTGGTCCGCGAACGCTACCGTGACACCCTGGACAACGACACCCTCGACGACGACACCGTGGAAACGCTCCAGGAATAGGCAGCGCACTCTAAGAAGACTGTCCCCATCTACAAACGCCCCCGACAAGGAGCATAGACACACCATGGACACGTCAGAACAAGAACTCGAGGTCCTTCGAAAGTTCTCCGACATCGCCGCCCTCGCGGGGATCAAGGGCGACATCAACGAAGAAGCACCCTCCTTCTCTGCAGGCTTCGAACTCCCCGAGGGACGCAGTCAAATGGTCTACGTCCGACCGCTCCCCGAGGCTGTCGGCGGCAAAGACGCGGTTTGCATTTTTTCACCCTGCCGCAGGGTCAAAAAGGGCATCCTCGGCGGCCTCAAAAAAAACGAGGCCATGGAACTCCTCCAGCTCAACAGTCAACTCCTCTTAGCACGCTACGCCATCGAAGACGCTGAAGACGGCTATATGGTGGTAACAAGCATCGACTGCGTCCTCGACACCCTCGACGCAGAAGAGGTCGAGGCCTATTTCTGGTCCCTCGCCATCGCTGCCGACAACTATGAAAAGCGCTTCGGCGGCGACGAGTTCTGAGATTGCCGCGCTTTGGCCGCGAAGAAATGCCCATGGCGATATTAACAACCGAGGAACACTCATGACAATCTCAACATCCGACCAGAGCCCATCACTCGCGTCGCGACCCGATAACGATGACCTCCAGACCTCAGAGCTTCTCGAGCTCATCACGCGCGTCTTCGTACCCCACGCAGACGGAGAAGCCCTGGCGATCCTCGTCGATCTCCCTGACGCAAATCTCCCGGATAACGCAGCGTGGCGCGAACGTCGTCGCATCGCCGCGACCTGGGCTCTTGGACTCGCCCAGGCCCACGCCTCAGGTGAAAACTCCATCCCCTGCGCGCTCTTCGCCTACGGAAATGTGCGACGAAACAACGCAGATCTTCCAGATAGAGCGTGGTCTATTCCGTTATCTACGGAATCTTCCGACACCACTCCCGAGACCCTCCTTCCCGACCACGCCAGCGCCCTCGATCCCGCAGCAGCCGTATCCTTCGAGGAAGCGGTCTTTACGCAGTACACGATCATCATGGCTCCAACGGAACTCTCGGCGACGGCGCCCCTGAAGCTCGCGGCCCGCACCCACGGCTTCCGCGCCGCAACAATGGGTGGCTTCGGCCCCAAGATGATCCCGGCCCTCCGTCTCGACTATACGGAAATAGACCGACGCTGCCAGCGCCTCAAGGTCCTCGTCGACGAAGCCGCCCGGGCCGAGCTCTCCTTCGTCCACACGAATGATGCGACGACGACGTGGCATCTCACCCTCGATCTCCGCCACCGAAAGAGCCACGCCTCGACGGGTCTCTTTCCAAAAGGCGGCATCGCCGGCAACCTCCCCTCGGGCGAAACCTATATCGTCCCCTACGAAGGTGAAATTCCCGACGATCCAAGCCAGAGCGGAGGCCTCCTCCCCGTACAGCTCGACGCCACCCGTGATGAGATCGTCGTCTACCGCATCGTCGAAAATAAAGCCCTAGAGGTCCTCGGTGACGGCCCCCAGGCCCAGAGCGAGCGTGCACGCCTCGCCGCCGAGCCCGCCTACGGCAACCTCGCGGAGCTCGGCCTCGGTGTCCTCGCCGATTTCGGTCTAAAGGCGATCGGCGAGGTGATGCTCGACGAGAAACTCGGTCTCCACATCGCCTTCGGCCGGAGCGATCACTTCGGCGGCCAGGTCGGCGCAAAGGACTTCACCACCCCCGAGGCAGTAGTCCACATCGACCGCGTCTACGTCCCCGACACCATGCCCGCCGTCCGCGCGGCCAAAGTCGACCTCGTCTCGACGACCGGCGAGATCACGCCCCTCCTTCGCGACGGTCGCTACGTCTTTGACGAGCCTCTCTAGCCCTTCCCCTAGTGGTTCGCCGGACCTTTGAACAGAGGAGCACGCATCTATGTCCCGTACCAGTTTCGACGCCCTCTCCGCAGTCTTCATGGACGCAACAGATCCGATCCTCGTAGAAGATCTCCAAGGCCACGTCATCGATCTCAATCGCGAAGCTGAGCGTGTCTACCAATGGTCTCGCGACGAGCTTGTCGGCTCTCCTGTCAAACGCATCGTCCCGCCAGAGCGACACGCCCAAGCCGACGATCTCCTCCATCGCTGCCGCAAAGGCGAAGAGGTACGCAATGTCCAGGGGTTACGCGTCTCGAAAGACGGGACCATCCATGACGTGCTCCTCACGGTCTCCTTGCTCAAAGACGACGGGGGAGAGGCTGTCGCTATCGCAACCTTCGCCAAGGATATCACCGCCCTCCGACAGGCCGAGGAGGCCCTTCGGCGCCACGGCGAAGAACTCGAGACGCGCGTCCGCGAGCGAACCCAAGAGCTAGAGTCGACGCTCTCTCAGCTCGGCAGCGTCAACGCCAAACTAGGGCGCGAGCTAGCCCTCGCGAGAGAACGCG
>QMSR01000172.1 GCA_003649695.1 Thermoplasmata archaeon | reverse complement strand
AGCTTTCCGCCATGACTCTGCCAAAACTCTAAGTACCAATCGAAGTCCTCTAGCCCACCGCCTCGCTCGATCAGCATACGGTACATAGGCGACACCAGAAGCCGCTCAACCAGGCGCTCGTAATGGTGCTCCCTCTCCGCGGCGCCCACAGCCTCCCCGCTCCAAGGCATCAACAAGTCGGCGCTGTTAACCACTTCAGGGTTGCCCGGGTTCTCCTTCATATTGAAGAACTTGATAGACTTAGGATAATGGGTAATGAACAGCAGGCGACCGCCATGCACCTCAACCAGCGCGCGCTCGTGGACGCTTTTCAGGTCGTCGCCCCACTTCACGCCAAACCCGCGGAGTTCCTCAACAGCCTCCGTATACGTTAAGCGCTCATATGGAGGAAGAAGCTGCTTAGCACTGTACTTGTCGACGCCGAGCGCCTCCAGTTCCCCTGCAGCATCGCTCATCGCCTGCCTAACCCCGGCTCCCACCGCACCCTCGATCTCGCGGAGCAGCTCATCGAATCCTCCGAGAAACTCAAGCTCCACCAGCACAAACTCGGTCAGATGCCGGTTGTCCACGCGCGGCTCAGCGCGGAAACTATGAATACTACACCACACCTTATCGAGAAACTGCGACAAAACCTCAAGGTACAGCTGACCAGTCTGAGTCAAGTAGGCACGGCGGCCAAAATAGTCCAGCTCAAACATAGTATCAACGTTCTCACACGCGCCAGTAGCCTTAGTCACGTGCGGAGCAACAACCTCAACGTAGCCCGAATCCTCTAGATAGCGACGCAAACCATTTAGAACGGCAGCCTCAACACGTATACGGGCAAGAACAGTCTCGCTTCCAAAACGCTCGGCTACCTAGCCTCCCCCACTAACACTCTCCAACACCATACACTCACCTCGGGGGAAGGCGGGCCAAGAAAGACCCTCAGCATTGACGAGGCAACCTAATATAAACCCGCTCAAGACCTCGTCGAAACTGGACCTCAAACCCTAGCTAAACGCGTCCACCGAGCAAAGACGTACACAGCAAACATGCCAGCAGAATACAGAAAGGCAAAACCCGCGGATCCAAGCCAGGCACCAACAATCGCGAAACCAACAAATCCAGCCAACAGACCAACCGCTAGACCACGCCAGCCACACGCTCGGCCAGCCACAAAACCCAAGAAAGCACCCAACCCTCCACTCACAAAGGAGCACAATCCAGCCAAGCCGAAACCTGCAAAAGCGCAAGCCCATTCGAAAACCGCAACAACAGCCGCACCTACAGCAGCAGCGCCCACAAGCCCGCCGATCCTCGCCCCCTCTCCATCCCGCTCAACCCCCAAACACACAGCCCAGCCCGCCGCAGTGCCAAACACTCCCCCATCCGAGCCGCCAAAAAAGAAGCCATCTAGGCCACCAGACAAAACGCAAAGAAACCCATAGAAAACGCGAGCATCACAATTAGTCCCGCTAAGAAAGCAGCCTGCAACCGCGCCCGCCGCAGAACCCAGAGCAGAAGCAACGGCGAAGCCAAGGCCGCCTCTCAGGTACAGCCCTAAAACTCCCATCACAAAGCCTCCAAGAAACCAGCCTATAACGGCCGTAGCCGGAAACGTAGCCGGAAAAGATGACTCTATCCTCAACTTTAAGCATCGCCCAAACACGTGAACACATTCACCTTATTAACAGTTTTCATTATAGGCACTTCCCATCTGTAGAAAAGTGCACCTTAAAGAAGAGCCACGTACAGCGCAATCGCTGCACCACTAAACAAAGAAGACCACACTAACAAGAATAAGGACTAAACCCGCAAATAGAAGCTACACCCAGCCCTCCATACATAACAACGTTAGAATAGGTGTTATTATACACCTAAATTAGCTTCAAACTCGTCCTACAGCTCTAAAGAGCCTATCAGACTATAGGTTAAGATAATAGCGATTTAGACATCATAATATATATTATATTTAATGTAATATCACCCGAAAATTATAGCGACTAATTCTTTAAACCATTATCTCCCCTGCAAAATTAATGAAAACCTAGCATTATATGACCCAGAAAACACAATAAACAAGCCGACAAACCCTGGCAAAGCCTATTCTACAAAACTCGTATAGTTAATTTCATAAGAAACAATATAAGCGTTTACGCGGGGTAGCACTCGAACCGCGATGATGCCTCTCGAAAAGATGATAGAAAACCTAGGATTTAAGGAAGCCTGGCGCGAAGTCACGAAAGCCCTTTCAATCGGAATAGAGAGAGCATTCCAAGACTCCCAGACACTCATGTGCATCCAGCCGCACATAGACGACACGGACGTAGCTGCTGGAGGAACAATAGCCAAGCTCGTAGAAGAAGGCAAGAAAATCATATACGTAACAATGACCGACGGCAGGCTGGGAACGAGCGACCCCGAACTATGGCCCGAAAAACTCGCAGCCATAAGGAGAAAAGAGCAGGAAAAAGCCGCCGAAATACTGGGAGTATCAGAGCTAGTTTGGCTCAACTACAGAGACGGGGAACTCACGCCGAGCCTAAAGGCCAGAGAAGAACTAATACACTTAATAAGGAAATACAGGCCAGACATGATAATCACGGTAGACCCTTGGCTAACCTACGAAGCCCACCCTGACCACGTAGCAACAGGCCTCTTAGCCAGCCAAGCAGCCCTATTCGCCTCCTTCCCGCACGTCGCCCCGGGAGACCTCAGGGACAACCTGAAGCCCCATCAGGTAAAATTTATAGCATACTACTGGACCCGTAGACCTAACACCTACATAGACATCACAGGATACATTGAGAAAAAGCTGGAAGCCGTGAAGGCCCACGAATCCCAGTTCAAATCCACGTGGCTACAGTTCGAGCAGCTCCTAAAAGCCTACTCAAGGCTAATGGGAAAGAAAATCGACGTCAAATACGCCGAAGCATTCAAAGTTTTAAAACCCATCCACCTACACAGCAACATATTCTCCGAAGACATCTAGCCTTGACTCTAGAAACAGAACATGCTCGTTCACCGACGAATTGCTTTAAAGCGGAAAGCCTAAAAATTTACTGAACTAAGAGATATTAACCGCATCGCGAACAAGTAGAATATGTTTAACGT